>DASQNN010000198.1:0-2670 GCA_035644955.1 Nodosilinea sp.
GGGCTGGCCCTGGTACATGTCCCGCAGGGTAGCGCCTACCCCCCGCAGCACCAGGGGGTGGCTGCCGTAGCGCTGCGCCAGGGCAGTCCAGTCTTCGGCACTGGCGGCAGGGGCGGCGGAAGATTGCAACAGTGGGCCCACTGCCTCGGCGGGGAGGTCTCCCAGAGCATAGTCTCGCACTCGCGGCCCCTGCACCTGGGAGAGATCGGCAGGTTTTTCGCGGCTGACCCAGATTAAACAGCTCTGGTGGTGGCGCTCAGCTCCTTGGTGAAACAGCCGCTGGAGGGCTGTGGTGCTGGCTCGATAGGTACCCAACAGCCGCTGGGGCTCAAACAGCTGCTCCATCTGATCTAAAATCAGCAGAATCTGGTGCTGCTCAAGCTGGTCTAGTACCCAGTCTACGGTAGCCAGGGGCGACAGGGCAGCGGCCGTTGCCCTAGCCGCTGCCGTCGGGTCAAGCCAGTGCAGAATGGCCTCTAGGACGATCGCGTCGGTGACATCGGTGGGCAACACCAGGTAGCCGCACTGGGTCATCTGGGGGCCGATCGCGGCGGCGATCGCGGCGGCTAGCGTAGTCTTACCGACCCCCGGCAGGCCCCACAGCACCACCGTGCGGCAGCGTTCGGCCACAATCCACTGGGTAAGTTGGGCCAGCTCGGTTTCGCGGCCCCGACAGTCGGACAGGTCGATACGGGGTGAGTCGCGCACCACCAGGGCGGGGGGTGTGGCCCGCCCTGGTGGCAAAGGCTCCGGCGCTTTTTCTGCAGAGCCGGTGGCCGCCAGGCCCTCGGCCGCCCAGGTTTGCAGCACGTTTTGAATATTGCGTTTGGTCACCCGAATGCCCCGACCATCGGTATCGACCAGGTCGGTGAGCAGCTGCCAGAGCTTTGGTCCAACGTCTTTTTTGAGATAGTCTTCGGTGTAGCCGACAGTGGGGGTGGCCATCGCCGAGTAGGTCTTGTTCTCCCACGACCCCTTCAGCACCAGGCGCTCTACGTCCTTGAGCGGGCGACCCTTGTGCTCCACGGCGGCCTGGTTGATGAGTACAGCAATTTCCTCAAAGTCCATTGGCCCAACAGCTACAGATAACCCCCGATCTTCGCCCCAGTTTAGCCTGAATTTTTCAGAACTTTTCAGGGCAGAGGTCACCTCTGGTTTGGCCAAAAAAAATTCCCCGACCCGAGGGCCAGGGAATGATCAGGGTGCATCTACCAGTTCATATTTCAGGGCCGGGCCAGTGCATCAGGATAGTTTAGGAGGATTTTGCTACAGTGCCTGGGTGAACAGATGAATGGGTAGTGGACAGGTAGGTAAGCGTGCGTAACATGTGTAGTATATGTAGTGTGGGTATTGCTTACCAGCAATCTATTCGGCGTTCAGCGAAGGGATAAACTTCCTCGCCAGCCATACTTCAAGGCTTTCACGGACAACATAGGGGACAAGCTGTGTCGGATGCGCTGAGTTTAACCGCCTACGATCTATGGAAAACTTACGGCGATGAGGCGGTAGTGCAGGGCATTAGCTTTACCCTGGCACCGGGCGAGATCGTGGGCCTGCTGGGGCCAAACGGGGCGGGCAAAACCACCACTGTCGGCATGCTATTTGGCACGGTCCTTCCCACCAAGGGGTTTGTGCAGTTTGGCCCCTGGCAGCTGCCAGGACAGGGGCAGCTGGCCCGCGCCCAGATGGGCATTGTCACCCAAGAAGACAACCTCGACCCCGACTTTACGGTCTTCAACAACCTCACCCACTTTGCCCACCACTACCGCATTACCGGGGCGGCGGCGCGGCAGCGGGCGGGGGAACTGCTGGCTCTGGTCAACCTGGAGCACCGGGCCGATGCCCAGGTTGACGATCTCTCCGGCGGCATGAAGCGGCGGCTGGTGCTGGCCCGCGCTCTGCTGAATGAACCCAAAATTGTGTTTTTAGACGAACCCACCACCGGCCTCGACCCCGACGCCCGCCAGGATTTTTGGCGGCTGGTGCAGCACCTCAAGGCCAAGGGCTGCGGTATTTTGCTGACGACGCACTATATGGATGAGGCGCAGCGGCTGTGCGATCGCCTCCTTCTCCTCCAGTCGGGCAAAGTGATCGACGAGGGCACCCCCACCGACCTGGTGGCCCGCGTAATTGGCCGCGAGGTGGCTGAGGTTGAAGGCGTTGAGGCAGAACTGCTCAAAGCCCTGGCCGATCGCCATGGCACCTGGTATCGCGCCTTTGGCAGTGGTCATCTGGTCACCCTGCCCGACCGGGAGCCTGAGGCGGTGTGGAGCCAGATTGAGGCCCACCACCCCAGCCGCCTACTGCGGCGGCCCGCTAACTTAGAAGACGTATTCTTGCGACTCACCGGGAGCGTGCTGGAATGAAGCTAATTACCGCTACCCCCTGGGGGGTGTATTCGGTCTGGTGGCGGCACTTTCAGGTGTATCGCAGCACCTGGTTGGTCAACTGCCTGCCGCCCATTTCTGAACCGATTGTCTACCTGCTGGCCTTTGGCTACGGTCTCACGCCCCTAATTGGCGATGTGGAATACCTGGGGCAAATGATTCCCTACCCGCGGTTTTTGGCACCGGGGATGATTGCGATCGGGGTGCTGTTTCAGTCGTTTTTTGAGGGAGCCTACAGCAGCTTCATTCGGCTCAATTTTCAAAAGACCTGGCAAGCCCTGCT
>DASQNN010000199.1:0-7186 GCA_035644955.1 Nodosilinea sp.
ACGCTCATACAGCAGGTTATGTAGAAAACTGGTAGTCTAATGCTCCTGTGAAAGGTGATTATGTAGAGAAATTCAGTATAACTATCCCTCTGTCGCCGGCTACAATCCTTCAACACTTCCTTTACTGATTAGTTTCCCTCCACTGTTGACGGGGAGCGTCTGTACCAGTATTCTCTTACATTAAGCCGTTCGACCCGAGCGGTGGCCATGCAGAACTCGAAAACTTTGGCGCTGTCCGTAGGCGCTTCCAACACCTACGAACAGCTAACCCCGCAAATCTACCACGCAGATTGCAGGGCTAAGGTAATGCTACCCTAGCCCCCCCAGTTTGCACTTCAATTGGCGGGCGGCTAGGGTTTTCGCGTTCTGTCTTCCTCAAACCCATAGAAGGAACACAGAACCGATGTTTGAATATCTCGAACCCGACGCCAGCGGCGCGTCGAACATTCCGCCGTCTCAATCTGCAAGACCCCAGCCTCGCCCCGAGCGGGTGCGCCACCTGCTCTACGGCAGCCTGGCGGGCATAGACCGCACCATCAAAATCCTCCACGCCCACGGCTACGCCGACCCCAACGATTGGAGCGACCCCATCCCCGTGCCGCCGACCCAGTCGTCGAGCGGAGTTGAGACGTGGATGGTGATTATGACCAAAACCCT
Source organism: Nodosilinea sp. (assembly GCA_035644955.1). Classification (GTDB taxonomy): domain Bacteria; phylum Cyanobacteriota; class Cyanobacteriia; order Phormidesmidales; family Phormidesmidaceae; genus Nodosilinea. The sequence continues at coordinate 658 of DASQNN010000199.1, forward strand.
GCTGCTGGAGTAGTGCGCAGCCGAGATTTCAGGGTTAATGTCACTGATTTAACGTTCGTTGCCAGCCCGACCTAAAATAGTTGGGCTGGTCTGACCTTTGGGTTCAACTTACCTGTTGAATCTTTGGCTAGCGTAGCGAGACAATTCCGCTACAGTTGAAACAAATGCCCTCAGAGCAAGGCCATGGCCACCCTGCTGCAATCTCCTAGCCAGCACATCACCCTACAATGCGTGTCGTGGAGCACTTACCAAGCCCTGCTGCAAGACATGGGCGACCACCGAGCCGCGCGGCTGGCCTACGACCAAGGCACGTTAGAAATCATCATGCCTTCTGACCTCCACGAAGTGCTGAATCGGCTACTAGACCGCATCATCACTGCCCTGACCGAAGAACTCGACCTCAAAATCAAAGCCTACGGCTCCACTACCCTAGAGCGAGAAGATCTAGAGCAAGGGGTCGAACCCGACTCCTGCTACTACATTCAAAACGCCGATCAGATCAGCACCCTACAACTCGACCTGCGCACCAACCCACCCCCAGACCTTGCGGTGGAAGTAGACATTACCAGCTCGTCCCAGCGGCGATTTACGATCTACCAACAGCTGCAAATTCCTGAGGTGTGGCAATATACCCAGCGGCGAGGGTTAGTTTTTTATGCGCTTGTTGCTGGGCAGTATGTAGAGTGTGAACTTAGCCCTACGTTTCCCCAGGTGTCATCGCAAATGCTGATGGCATTTTTGCAGATGGCTCCTGGGGAAGACGACAACGCTGTGGTGAAGTCGCTGCGGCGGTGGATTCGTCAGCAAAGTTCCTAGGGCTTTTCTAGCTGAGACTTTTGCTCTAGCAATGCTTCTACCGCCGCTAGTAGCTCCGGCTGGCCCCAGTTTTGGTAGAGCGAGGCTGCGATCGCACAGCCCCCCGCCCCCACGCCCTCTTTCACAAACCCCCGCTCGTAGGCCCGCAGCGCCTCAAACCGCGACTCTGCAAAGCTCAGCTGCGTTGCCAGCAGGCAGGCCCCGGTCAGCTCCGCCAGCCCCACCGTATCCCCGGTGGCATCCTCTGCCACCCAGCGCGTGGTGCCCACCACTACGTTGGCAGGGTTCCAGTCACAGCCTTCCGCCGCCGCGATCGCCGCCATCAGCGCATAGACCGCCAGCATTTGCGTCCCCCCCGCCAGCAGCACAGGCCGGGTACGGCTGGCCGCGATCGCCATTCCCGCCACCACCGGCTGCATCGGGTCGCCCACCGCCGCCACCACTGCTAAAGGATGGGGCCGGGCTGGCAGGTCAGCGCGAGACAGTCCCTCGGCAACCAAGGCTTGCTTCTGGCTGTGGTTACAGGTGGGGTGGCTGCTGTTAACCCGCGCCGTCGCATCCACCCCCAACCCGGTCAAAATTCCTAGCGCCGTAGTGGTGCCCCCCACTACACACTCCGCCAACAGCAGATAGTCGCTGTCGGATGCCAACGATTCGCCCTGGGCCAACCCCTGCCGCCAAAGGTGATGCACCACATCCAACGGTAAAGCTGCCCCAGTGCTCAGGCATTGAGCCGGCTTGCCCCCCAGACCGGTATGGGGTACGGTTGGCGACAGCGGCAACCCAGCATTGAGCACAACGAGGGGAATCTCCTGCTCTGCAATGACAGCTCTGGAAATCAGCGCCGGAGAAGCCCCAGCCTGGAGGGGCGGCAGGGGATACTTGGCCGCTGATGTAAGGCCATTAACCATAAATTCTGCATCAGCCAGGGCGGTGTAGCGGCGATCGCTCGAAGTCGCCCCCGCCGCCGAAATTCCCTCAACTAGCCCCGTCTCGGTAAAGCCCAAAGTCAGTACCAGCCCCGGACGCCGCCCCCGCACCCGCCCCAGCCAATTCTCGCCCCGTTGACCCTGCGTATAAACCCCAATCAGCCCCTCACCCCCCACTCCCTAACTCCCTCACCTTCCCCATCTCCCCCACCCCCTCACTCCCTGACTCCCTGACTCCCTCACTCCCTCACTCCCCTAATCCTTCAACAAATCCTGCACCCACCCCGGCGGCTCCGGTATCTTCGCCCCCAGCCGCCCCAGCAGCAGCCAACCGGCCAGATGCACCGTAAACAGGTACACCACATTACTGGCCAGCACCGATACCAGGGCCAACAGCTGCACCGCTTCCACATTGGCCTGGCCCAGCACGCCCACATCCAGCACGCCCAACCCCACCAGACGCTCTAGGCCCCAGTTCAGGGTTTGGGTGACCTGGGTGGTCAGATACACCCACAGGTCTTCGCCTACCAGCACCGACGACAGCCACAGCCGAAAGAAAAACCCCACCGTGCCCAGCAGCGCGCCAACGGCGATCGAGATGTACCAGTTGGCCCGCCGTGACCAAAAGAAACCTAGCTGCACCCCCAGCAGGGCGTAGGGAATGAGAAATAAGAGGCTGCGGGGTGGACCCATCAGCACCGACAGCAGCAGCCCCGACACCAGCGCCGACATCCAGGCCGCCCGCGGCCCCCAGCGCAGGTACACCAACGCCATCGGCAGCGGAAACAGCAGCCGCAAAATTGGCCCCGGTGGAAAGTAGGTATTCACCAGCCAGATCAGCGCCGCCGTACTGGCTAAAAACGCCGTCTCAACCATGGCCAGAGGGCCGGCCTTGGTGCGGTGAGACAGGTCGGGCTCTCTGGCCTCGTCTTCTGGGGAGCGGTACTCCAGGTAAGTGTCTAGCCCATCGAAGTCGCTTGCAGCGGGTTCAACCGGGGGCACAAAGTTAGCCCCAGGGGTGGGGTCAGGGGGGTGACTCATGAATGGCTAAACCAGCAGACGTTCTAGGGCGTTGACGTCGGGAATGCTCATTAGATCTCTTTCCCGCACAATCAACCCTTTCTTTTCTAGCTTACTCAGTACGCGGGTCACCGTCTCCCGGGCTAGCCCGCTGAGGCTGCTCAACTCCCGATGGGGTAGGTTGGGAATCTCGATGCCGCCAGCGCCGCGCTGCCCCTGCCCATCGGCCAAAAAAAGAATGATATCGGCTACCCGTGAGGTGCTGTCAGACTCGCGCAGCCGCAGCCGGCGGTTGACTTGGCGCAGCCGGCGGGCCATCAGCTGCGATAGACGAATGCCGGCCAGGGGCTGACTGTTGAGTAGCTTAACAAAGTCGCTGGCAGGCATGCTGCCAATTACCGTGGGCACCAGGGTAATGACGTCGGTGGAGCGGGGCACCTCTTCAAGGGGGGCCATTTCGCCAAACAGCTCGCCCTTGCCCAAAATATTGAGGGTGACCTCCTTGCCGTCGAGGTTGTAGGTGCGAATTTTCACCCAGCCCTCCAAAATAAAGTAGACCGAGCTGCCCCAGTCGTTCTCAAGCAAAATAACTTGGTTAGCCGGGTGACGACGAGACACCACGTGGCTAGTGGCTTCAGCTACAGCATCCTCTGGCAAGCCCTGAAATAGCAGCGCCGAACGAATTAATCTGAGATCGGCGTCGGTATCTCGAGGGTTGTAGCGAGCATCCATTAATCACCCCAACATTAATTTTTTTGTTTAAGTTAGTGATATTAAATCGCCTCAGCCCATCCTATCCCGGGTAGGGGTAGAATTCTTCACTAGCAGCCCAGCTGTGGAATCCAAAGTCTTAGCACTATATCATTCACCCCTGGGTCGAAAAGGGGCGATTCCCGAAGGGATACTCGTTCCGAGTCGGTTTCCGAACGCTCCGCGAATCGCAGTTAGAATTAAGCCCCCATCGCAGGCAGCTCTGAAGACTCGGTTGAGACCACGTATGCCCTTTGACAGCGGTAGCATGAGGGCATGACCGGGATGATTTTTAGAGTTGCCTGACATACACTTTGGCAATCGCTGGGGAAAGGTAAGCAAAGAGGTCGCTGTGCAGCAGGATGAACTGGAATCTCTGGTAGCCGAAATTGACTCAATTCTGGGGGAAGCCGCACCCCGGCTACCCTGGGTAATGTCGAACGATGCCAATCAGCGGCGGCTGCTGGCCCGGGCGCGGGCCTGTCTGGCGGAGGTGAAGGCGGCTCCCCCGGCCCCCGACCTCAGCGGTCTGCCCAACGACCCCACCGCCGCGGCGTCTAGCCAGGTGCTCAAGGCGCTGCTCCAGGAAATGCAGTACCTGCGCGGGCAGACCATGCAAATTCTCGATCCGTTGCGCAACGAGGTCGCCACCCTGCGCCAGCAGCGAGAACTGCTGCTGCAAGAGGTGCAGCAGCTGCAGCAGCAGCGCCTGCAAATCGACCAGGAAGCGGCCTTGCACCAGCTGCCCCCCAGCTGGGAGGCGGCCCTACAGCAGATGGCCCAGCAGCTTGAAGCCCACCTGAGCAGCCAGGTTAGCCAGTCGGTGCAGCGGCTAGAGTCGGCCACCGCTAATGCCTACGGGCTGATGCAGGGGAGTGAACCCGACGGTGAGGCCCCGGCCCTAACTCCGGCTCAGCGGCTGGAGTTTCTCAAGCAAATTCAGGCCCAGTCAGACCAGGTCATGGTGGGGCTCGACCAATCGCTGCGATCGGTGTTTGACACCCTACAGCAGAGCATCTATAGCTACCAAAACTCGCTCAACCAGGGCCTCAACCAAATGCACACCCTGGGTCAGCAGGGCGAGCTGATGTTTAGCTCCCTGGTCAACCACCTGGGCCAGCAGATCAACCAAGAAACTCTGGCCTACCTGGAGTCGGGTCAGCGGCGAGAGCTGCCCCAGCCCCAGTCCGAACCCTCTGCCCCCGAAACCCTGGCGGGCAATACTTTTGCTGCAGGAGAAGCGGCTCTATCACCCGCGCTGGAGGACGATCTGGCCCTGGAGGCGCTCGATCTCGATATTGATTTCGACGACGACGACATCACCCTGCTGCAAATCGAAGACGACATCACCGAACTCCAGCTCGACGAAACCCTGGAGGGGGACTTAACCGACGACGCGATCGCCTCTCCCCTCGACCTGCAACTGCTCGACAGCCTCGATGCCGCCGCCGCCGACCCTTCTCCGGCGGTGTCGCTGCCCGAGCGGGAGAGCGACCTCAGGGCCGAGGTCGCCGCCGCCGAGGTAGAAGCCGAGTCGGCCCTAGATGACCTGTACCAGAGCCTGTTTGGGGGCGGGTTTTTTGCCACCAGCCCTGGGGCTGAAGCTGCCGAGGCCGAGATCCCTGGCTTGGCAGACATCACCTTCGAAGATACCGGCTTCGCAGAGGTCGATGCCGCCATTGATGACTTTTTAGAGGCCGATCGCCCAGAGGCTGCGATCGCCGATGCCCTTTCCCAAAGCGCCGAAACCCAGAGCGAGGGAGCCCAGAGCGACGAGACCGACTTCTCTGAGCAACTCACGCTAACCGAAGATCTGCTGCCCCGCCCCGAAGACCTGGCCCTGCTGACCCAGGCCACCGACATCGCCGAGGCCGATGTTGACACCGACCCCGCCGGCGATCGCCTCGACGATCTAGACGACCTGTTTGGCAGCGCCCCCGCCGACTCGCTGGAGGCCAGCCTGGCTGGTTCCCTAGCTATCCCAGAGGCCGATCTGCCCGAAACCATAGCTTCCTTTGACGAGCTGCTGCCCGCTGGCCTGGGGGAAACCGGCGACCTAGAACCCATCACTGACGATGGCGAAGACCGACTGGGCGGATTTATGGCCGCTTCACCCGAGGAAGATCTGCTGGCCCAGGACGAACTGCCGGTCACCACCACCTACGACCTGACCATGGATGAAGCCATGGTTGACCAGCTCCAGCAAGACCTTGAGCATCTAGAAACTACGGCGGCAGAACCAGTTTTGCCCGGCTTTTTAGAGCCTCCGGCTCAGCCAGACGATGCCGTGCCTTCTACCCAGGATGACCTCGACATCTCCTTCCTAGAACTTGAGGGCAATGTCCTATCGCAGACCAGCGATCGCCCGAGCGAGGCCGCAGCGCCCGATCTGTCTACCCTTAACCTGTTTGGTAGCGAACCGGCTCCAGACCGGTCCTCGGATCTAGATCTATCTAATCTATCTTTGGAGCCACCGGAACTCTCCCCCGCTCCTCCGGACCTATCCTTGGAGCTACCAGATCTATCCCCGGACCTCCCCGATCTAGCTGAGGAGCTGGCCGGGTTCGAGGCTGAGGCATCTTCCTTCGCTGACCCTGTGCCCGACTTCGGTAACGATCTCTTTGGCGAGCCGGCCCTGAACCAGCCTCCCGCCAGCGACGAGCTTGACCTGGCAGAGCTGTCTGCCTTAGCCGAAGACAACTGGGCCACCGTATCTGGCTCGGAGGTATCTGATCCGGCAGTATCTGGTCCCAGCTTGGGCAATGACTTGGCTAGCGTTAACCTGTTTGGTGACGTAGCCCCAGCGGTTGACGCCACCCCGGAGGTACCTAGCTTTGATCTATTCAGCGACGACGCAGCCTTAGACGAACCTGCCCCCGACCTGGAGCTAGATCTGTTTGACATCGCCTCGACTGCCGACCCAGCAGAGCCAACTGAAGAACTGTCATCCCTAGATCTGTTTGACGATGTTACCGCTTCGCCCGAGAACACTGACGTAACTGACGTTGATGAAT
>DASQNN010000200.1:0-1686 GCA_035644955.1 Nodosilinea sp.
GGCCGCCTTCGACATCGACAACGACCAAGACTGGATCAATGCCGTCCCCTACGGCGACCTTAAAGCGATGATTGACCCCAGCACCGCCGACATCACCGCTCGGGTGCTGGAGATGCACGGTCGCCTCTGCCGCGAACCCGACCTCGCGGCCCGCTATGCCCGCGACCTCACCGCCCAGCGACTCGAACGGGGTTTAACCTTTCTGCTCAACGAACAGGAGGCCGACGGCAGCTGGTTTGGCCGCTGGGGCGTCAACTACCTCTACGGCACCAGCGGCGCGCTGTCGGCGCTGGCTTTGGTCGCGCCAGAACGCGGTCAGGGGGCAATTCGTGAAGCGGTCCCCGCGGCAATCGCGCGCGGGGTAAACTGGCTGATTAGCTGCCAAAACCCCGACGGTGGCTGGGGCGAAACCTGTCGCAGCTACGACAACCCCGCCCTCAAGGGGCAGGGGCCAAGCACGCCTTCTCAAACCGCCTGGGCACTCCTGGGGTTGCTCGATGCCGGTGCTTCTGGGGTCGCCGCAGAGTCGGCCATCCAAAAGGGCATTCGCTACCTAATTGAGACTCAGACCCCCGAGGGCACGTGGGAGGAGCAGGAGTTTACCGGCACCGGCTTTCCGCGCCACTTTTATATTCGCTATCACCTCTATCGCCATCACTTTCCGCTGATGGCCCTAGGTCGCTGTCAAATGCAGGGACGCGTCTAGGGTCCATTGAGGTGCGAGCTGAAACCTTTATGGTTTCGTTGGTTTATGAGCTACTGAGCTAAGCGAACTGGCCATCGCTATATTTCCCTCTACCTGCCGCAATAATGACGATACTGATAGAGAGAGACCTTAAGCAACAATCAATTGACCATGCAAGCATTCGATAAGCTGCCTCGCTGGCTGGTGTGGGAAATTGCCCTGCCCTTAACAATCTTGAATGTCTGGTTACTCTACAAGGTCTTTCAGACCTTCCAGACCCTACTGACCGTGCTAGTTGCGGCCACGCTGTTGTCATTTTTGCTCAACTACCTAATTGAGCAGCTCAAAGACCGGGGCATTAAACCCGGTATTAGTATTGCTCTAATTTTGCTGTTGGCAGCTGGGCTCTTAGGAATGCTGGGCTTTGTCTTGGTTCCGGCACTGCTTCAGCAGCTGGGAGACTTGGGGAATCGCCTGCCCGATTGGCTAGACTCTGGTAGCCAACAGTTTCAAGTGTTAGACGCCTGGCTCGAAAGCAAGCACATTCCCCTCAAAATGACGGCGTTGGCAACGCAGCTGGCCCAAATGCTGCCCGATGAGGTGGCCCAACTGCCCGATCAGGTGCTTGAAATTATCTTGGGTATTGCCGATCGCTTGCTAGAAGTATTGATTACAACCGTATTGACGATCTACCTACTGCTGCATGGGGATGATTTTTGGAGCGGTCTACTGCGCTGGCTCCCGGGAAACATTGGCAGCCAAACCCGCCTGGCCTTTCGGGATAAGTTTAAGAACTACTTTGTTGGCCAGGCCACGATCGCCCTGCTGATGGCCACTAGTTTAACGACGGTCTTTTTTCTACTCAATATTCCCTACTGGCTTGTGTTTGGCATTGGTATTGGTCTGCTGGCACTAATTCCGTTTGGCGATCTTGTGGGCATCTTCACGGCGGCTATCATCGTCAGTTTTAACAGCATCCTGAATGGCGTAGAGCTGGTGAC
>DASQNN010000201.1:0-9712 GCA_035644955.1 Nodosilinea sp.
GCATTCGGTGCCAAAGTAGCCACATCCCCAAAATAATCCTTCACAATGGAAAATCATATGCCCATACCGGAGTGATGCCAATGCCTCACCCATCCAACGGTACGAAGCTCGATTGTCCGGTTCATTTGGTGTTGTCGTACATTGGCAGCAAATGGGCCATTCTCATCTTGCAGGAGCTGTTTCAGGGCAGCCGCCGTACCAATGAGTTTTTGTCAGCACTGCCCGGCATTAGTACCAAAACCCTTACCGCCCGCCTGCGAGAGCTAGAGAGCTATGGCTTAGTTAAGCGCACGGTGTTTCCTGAGGTGCCTCCGCGGGTTGAGTATTCGCTCACCGCTAAGGGGCGGGAGGTGCAGCCCATTATGGCGGCCCTTAATCAGGTGGGGGAACAGTGGCTGGTGCATGGCCCTAGCGATTCGCACAGCGATCCCTCTGGGAATCGCCCCGTTACGCTCTACGGCTCCCGCAGTCGGTAGCTAGTCATTGCTCCAGGTTTCGTGGGTGAGCAGGTCGCCAATGCGATCGCGCAGGCAGTAGTCGTTTTGCTCTAGCTCAGCCTCAATAAACGGCCACTCGCGGGCGGCGATGTAGCCGCACAGTGCGCCTATGGACTGGCACCGATCGAGGGTGCCGCAGTCGACGAGCTGCTTGGCTTCGTCGCGAATGGCATCAAGGGTGTAGTGTCGGCCCTGGGCCGGTTTTGTCGTGGTGGTGGTCATTGCTATAGCCCTCCAAGAGTGGATGGCAATGAGAACAAGTACTTACCACCCACCTACATAGTGCAACCCTACTTCTGGGGATTAAAGCAGTTGATGCGTATCCTTACCTTTGTTTACCTGGCGTAATAATGTAACCTAGTACACCGTTTTAGACGAATACTTGCTTTGATTTGCCAGTGCGCTGGCAATCGCCCCTAGACCCTAGCGGGGGCGGGCAAACACTTGCGCCCAGTAAATCCGCCCGCCAGCGGTGGCGTACCCAACCCCCAACTCGGTAAAGGCGGGGTTGAGAATGTTTTGGCGGTGGCCGGGGCTGTTCATCCAGGCGCGCATGACGGCGGCGGCAGTGGGCTGGCCCATGGCCACGTTTTCGCCAATGGTTGACCAATTGTATTGGGTAGCGTCAATGCGCGATCGCATCGTCGATCCATCGGAGCCGGTGTGGCTCATGCGGCGGCTGATGGCCATGTCCTGGGCGTGGCGCTGGGCGGCGGTGGTCAGTTTGTCGTTCATTACCAAGGGCGACAGGTTGGCTCGCTGGCGCTCGGTGTTGACCAGCCGCAGCAGTTCTTGAGCGATCGCCCTATCGGTCTGAGCAACGGTTGCGGCTGGGGTTTGGGCGATTGCCGCAGGCAGGGTTGTTCCTACCAGCAGCCCCGCTAGAGTTGTTGCCAGCAGCGCAGCGCTCGTAGCAGACCTAGGGCCTAAAACCCGTTTCCATTGATGCATGGGGATCTCCTAAAGGTGAATGCGGTACGGCGATCGACGACCCTGCCATCCCCTTGACGGCGGCGTAGAATTTGCGGTTCCACAGTTGGGCGTCCCCCTCAAGATTTTCCCCAGAGCACGGGCGAGAATCAGGGCCTTAGCAACCGTCTTGGCCCTGGGCTTGAAATGACCGCTGGGCTTTAGCGGGGATGCTGGGCCATCAGCTGCTGCACCGCTTCAGCGTGGTACGAGCTGCGGGTCAGCGGCGATGACACCACCTGCAAAAATCCCTTGGCCTCGCCCACTTCGCGCCAGGCGTCAAACTGGGCCGGGGTGACAAACTCCGCCACGGGCAGGTGCTTTGGCCCCGGCGATAGGTACTGCCCCAGGGTCAAAATGTCGCAGTCTACAGCCCGCAGGTCATCCATTACCGCCTGTACCTCGGCGTCGGTTTCGCCCAAGCCCGCCATTAGGCCCGATTTGGTATAAACCCAGGGGGCGATCGCGCGGCTGCGCCGCAGCAGCTCCAGCGATCGGGCGTAATCACCCTGGGGCCGCACCCGCCGGTAGAGGCGGGGCACCGTCTCGGTGTTGTGATTCAGCACGTGGGGCCGAGAGGCCAAAATTGTCTCCAGCGCCTGCCAGTTGCCACACAGGTCAGGAATCAGCACCTCGATGGTGGTGGCTGGGGTCGCCTGTTTTACCGCCTCAATGCAGGCGACAAACTGGCTGGCGCCGCCATCGGCCAGGTCATCGCGGTTAACCGAGGTAATCACCACGTGGTTGAGCTTCATGCGCCGCACCGACTCGGCTAGGCGGAGGGGCTCGGTGGGGTCAAGGGCCTGGGGTTTTTTCTCAAAGTCAATGTCGCAGTAGGGGCAGGCGCGGGTGCAGGCCGGTCCCATGATCAAAAAGGTGGCCGTGCCCGCCTGAAAGCACTCGCCGATGTTGGGGCACGAGGCCTCCTCACAGACGGTGTTGAGACCCAAGTCCTGCAGAATTGATTTAACCTCGCCCACCCGTTCCCACTGGGGAGCTTTAACCCGTAACCACGCTGGTTTTACCGCCACAGTCTCAAACCCCGGCACTATGTCTGCGTCTCAATCATATCAATCCTCGCAGCACTTGCCCCGCAGCGCTTGTCGAGCCAAGCGCCCCGAACCCGGGACGAGTACCGGGAGATAGCAGTATGCTGAAGTTGGGCGAGAATCAAGAACTAAAGGCCTATGGATGCGCCAGCTCCCCTAAATCGCTGTCTTATGGTGCTGTGCTACGGCGCTGCCGGGCTGTTGGCCGCCGCTACCTGGCAAGATCAGGTGAACTCGCGCTGGCAGTTTGAGACCCCCTTTGAGCGCACTCGCCTGGTTCGCTTGACCCCGGTTATTACCCAAGCGCCGGAAACCCTCATAACGGCTAATACCCGCGTGGTGATTAGCCTTGGTCAACGGCGCCTTACCCTTTACCAAAACGACGAAGTGCGCAACGAGTTTTCCGTTGCCATTGGCCAAGACGACTGGCAAACGCCGGTAGGCCAGTTTGCCGTTCGCGACATGCGCCCTGACCCGGTGTGGCAGCATCCCATTACGAAAGAAGCGGTTGGTCCTGGCCCCAGCAACCCCCTCGGCTCTCGCTGGATTGGTTTCGCGCTTCAGGGTCAGTACCACATCGGCATCCACGGCACCAACCAGGAAACGCTCATCGGCGAAGCGGTTTCCCACGGCTGCGTACGGATGCTTGAGGCCGATATTCACACCCTCTACAGCTACGTCAAAGTGGGCACTCCCATTGAGGTAGTGCCCTAGGCTAGGCATTGGCCCATAGGTAGGGCGGCTCGTTACTCAGTTGGCACCGCTTCGACTTGCAGACTATTTCCAGGCCTCAGGACATTTCCAGGAAAGAGTTACCCCTGCGTAGGATGGGCAAAGGGCGTTGCCCATGCCCATCGTTAGGCATTCGTTCCGATGGGCACGCAAGCGTTGCCCATCCTACGGGTGTATGTTCTTATCCAGAAATTACCTCAGACCTGCATCGCCACGGGCAGTTCGCTGCCTACGTTGTTCAGGTCGAGGTGATGCCAGGGCTTGCCGTCTAGGGCCATCTGCTCAATTAGGCTGGCTAGCCGCAGCGCCTTGAGGGCTTGCTCACCCCCTACGGAAGGCTTTTCACCCCCGCGTACACAGTTGATAAAGTGCTCTAGCTCAGCGTGGAGCGGCTCAATGTTGCTGGTATAAACCTTTTCGATCAGGCCATCTTGGCGGTAGAGCACTTGGCCGTAGTCGGTGGAGCAGTCAGCAGTAGTCTGCCGGTGAATCAAAATTTCGTTGTTGAGAAAATCGGCGTCGGTAAGGGAGTTTTTGCAGTGGGCAGTAATGCTGCGAATTTTGCGGTGGGTCACCTTGCTGGAGGTTAGCGTGGCCACAATGCCGTTGCTAAAACCCAGGGTGGCGGTGACGTAGTCTAAATACCCTGAGTTAGAGGCGCGGCTGCCGCTGGCGGTGAGGGTGGCAACCGTTGACCCCGCTAGCTCCAGCAGCAGGTCGATGTCGTGGATCATCAGGTCGAGCACGACCGACACATCGTTAGCCCGCTGGGAGTAGGGGCTCATGCGGCGGGCTTCGAGGGCCAGCAATTCTTCGGTTTTAAGGACTTTGTGCAGTTCTTGAAAGGCGGGATTGAACCGCTCGATGTGGCCCACCTGCAAAATGCAGTTGGTGGCGGCGGCGGCATTGACCAGCGACTCGGCCTCGGCAATGCTGGCGGCGATGGGCTTTTCGATCAGAATGTGCACGCCTGCCTGTAAACAGGCCATACCCACGGTGTGGTGAAGCCGGGTGGGCACCGCGACGCACACCGCATCGACATGCTTGAGCAGCTCTTGGTAATCTTCAAAGAACCGAATTCTGTATTTGCCAGCGGTATCTAGCCCCCGCTCTACATTGACGTCAGACACCCCCACCAGCTCTACGTCTTTAAAGCGGCTAAGCACGCGGGTATGGTGCTGGCCCATATTACCCACACCAATAACGCCGACACGAATAGGATCTGGCAAGTTTCGAGATAGGTGCATGTCTAAGGCAGATGACAACATGGGGTTTTGCACGCCTGTCCTTCCTCAAGGAGACAAAGATACGCCGACAGCTGATCGGTGTGAACGGCAGAGCGACTGGAGAACTGAGACGGCCAGGTAAAATTACTCAGATACTATCACAGTGCTTCACACTGTTAAGAATAACGACATTCCTTGGCAGAGAAACAGGGATTTATGGCCAGATTTGCGATCTGGTACAGATCTGTAGTCGTTTTTTGGGCTTTTGTCCGCTTTTTTATGCTACTAGGGGCGGGCTAGACTGCCTAGTCAACTGTGGCAGTTGTGGAGTTGGCTGTCGTGGGCCCTAGGGCGTGCATCAATTCCGGCTAAAGTTCTGATGACATCAGCATTGCCACGCCCGCCCCCAAAAAACAGGCTGGGGGCTGTAACCCCTGATTCTTGAGTAATCGGCGACTAATTGATGGCAGCCCCTAGACCCAGGGTGGCTCGTGGGGCGCAATGGGGGCATCGGCAGAGTCCCCTAGCTCATCTTCCTGCGGCGGTGGGCGATCAATCGCACGCACCTGAATATCTTTTAGCCGGGGCCCGTCGGTCGACAGAACCACCCATTCGCGATCGGCAAATACCAGGCGATCGCCGGCGTGGGGAATTTTTTGCATCTGGTAGATCAAAAAACCGCCCAGGGTTTGGTAATCGTCAGAATAGGGCAGGGCCAGGTTAAGCAGGTCGTTGACTTCTTCCAAGTCGGTGTGGGCCTTAATGCGGTATGACTGATCGTCGAGCTGCTGCACCAGCTGCTCGTCCTCCTCGTCGGGTTCGTGAATCTCACCAATGATTTCGGTGGTCAGGTCGTGGAGGGTCAGCAGTCCGGCGGTGCCGCCAAACTCATCGACGACTATCACCAGTTCTTGGCCGGTGCGCTGCATGGTGGCCAACAGCTCGTGTAGGGGAGTGTACTCGGGCACAAAGCGGGCGGGCTTGACCCAGGGGCGAATGGGGCTGTCGGCGGTGATCTGCTGGCGGGCCAGGGGTTGCAAAAACTGCTTTAGTTCGACCATGCCCTGGATATCGTCGAGGGAGTTGCCCATGACGGGATAGCGAGAGTGCTCGCTGTGGGCCACCACCTCGATCAGTTCTCCAAAGTTGGCCGCCAGGGGAATGGCGTTGATCTGGGTGCGGGGCACCATGATTTCTCCGGCGGTGACGTCGCGAAACTCAAACACGTTGTTGAGCAGTTCGCGCTCTTCTGCCACCAGGCCAGGGGTTTCGGTGGTGGTGCGAATAATTAGCTGAAGCTCTTCGGGGGTGAGGCGGCTGTAGCTCACCTGATCGCTGTAGCGAATGTTGATCAGCCGCAGCAGCAGCCGGGTCGACTGATTCAATATCCAAATAAAGGGGTTAAACAGCCGGGCAATGGTAAGGCTGGGGGGACCTAAAAAACGGGCTACCTGCTCGGGGTAGAGGATCGCCATCGATTTGGGGCACAACTCTCCCAGCACAATTTGCAGATAGGCGACCAGAAAAAAGGCCAGCGGAATCGCCAGGGCGTGGGCTAGGGCCTCGCTCTGGGCAGCATCTAAAGGGGTTTGGGTGATCCAAAAAGCCAGGGTGACGGCCATGGTGCTCTCGCCGACCCACCCCAAGGCCAGGCTGGAGAGGGTAATGCCCAGCTGGGTGGTCGAGAGCAGGCGATCGAGGCTGCGCTGGAGCTGCTGCACAGTTTTGGCCTGCACGTCGCCTTCGGAGACCAGCTGGCTGATCCGCGATCGCCGCACCGACACCATTGAAAACTCTGCCGCCACAAAAAAGGCGTTGATGCCAATCAGCAGCAGCACCGCCAGCAGTCGAGATGCGATCGCGGCGGCGGGCAGTTGTTCGGGAATAACGACGGTCAATACATAGGGTAAAACGCCCATGGCCCAGTGCCTAAAGCTACTGGCCGCCGCTAATGCGAGCCTTTACCTGCTGCAAAACTTCGGCTTCGTTGACCAAAATCACATCGCCATGGTTCGTCCCACCGGTCTCGCGGGCCACGGGAGACCCGCTCGTAGGCCGAGTTTCGGGCTGGCGCACACCGGTCAGCGCCTGTCGCCCTAGGGTAAATCCCCAAGACGCGCTGACTACCCCTGAACCAATCATCAACGAAAGCAAAATTAACGTAAACGCTACGGCAGGGTTCATGGCAGGGGCAAAAAAGGATAACCTTAGCAACAAAATACTCTAGACAGTCTAGACCTGCTCCAGACCTAGACCTACCAAAATTATAGAATTTAAGCTTCAAAGAAAATTTAAGATTAGGTTTCAGACCTGCGCGTACAATGGAAATTGCTTTACCGTCAAGGTAGCATCCCAGGGTTGGCCGAGCGGATTAGGCAGCGAACTCATAATTCGCCCCAGGCAGGTTCAACTCCTGCACCCTGGATTTCTCAAAACCTGGTCGTCCAGTCCAGCGGCTAGAGTAGAACCTGCCCTAAAGGCGATCGCTAGAACGACTCAAAGATAAACTCTGAGCCCACGTAGGGAGCACGGCTGCTGGGTGCGGTGAGCAGACTGCTGGTGAAGGGGCTGGCCAGATCGGGCACCCGAATGGTGGGATCGGCAGTGGTTTGCAGCAGCAGGATGTCTCTTGCGGCGGCGGCGGTAGCATTGCTATCCCACTCGAGCTCGCGCTCGGGAAAGCTGAAGCCCAAAATACGCCCGGCCTGGCGTCTAATGCCGCGATTTTCGAAGTAGTCGCCGGAATAGGTGGTGACTAGATCATCCATGGCTTCAGGAATGGTTTGAGATGCCGTGTCCTGGGCCTGCCCTGCTGGCACGACAACGGCTGCCGCCGCCAGTAGCGCCAGTGTTAGACCGGAAATATGATTTAATTGAATGCCCATGGCCAAGCCTCCTCAACTCAGTGGATTGGTGCGGTTCTGGCGGTACTTGCCCCTGTCTAAAATTAGGCCTGGGGCCAAAAATGCCCCCGGCCTACACAAACTGTGCCGAACCGATCACCCGGTGCATGTCCTTTATAGCGCGATCGCAGAAAACTGGAGCATTTTTAAGGAATTAACCGCCCATGGAGGAGCTTTTAATGGATGTGCCCACCCCCAGTCTGCTGAGCCTGGCCACCCCCGACCTGCGATCGCCCCTGCTGGATTTGTTTTGCCAGGGAGCCTACCAGGAGGGTGACTTTGTGCTCACCTCGGGGCAGCGCAGCACCTACTATATCAATGGCAAGTTGGTCACCCTGCACCCCCAGGGGGCGCTGATGGTCGGTCGGCTGCTGCTCGATCTGGTCCCCACCGCCACCACCGCCGTGGCCGGGTTGACCCTGGGGGCCGACCCGCTCGTAACGGCGGTGAGTCTGGTGGGTCTCTATGGCGATCGCACTCTGTTCCCGCTGATTATTCGCAAAGAGGCCAAGGGCCACGGCACCCGCGCCTACATTGAGGGCGTTGCTTTGCCCCCCGGCAGCGCCGTGACGGTGCTCGAAGACGTGGTTACCACCGGCCAGTCGGCCCTCAAGGCCGTTGAACGCCTCCAGGCGGCTGGGTACCAGGTCAACCAAATTTTGGCCCTAGTTGATCGCCAGCAGGGGGGCGGCGAACTCTACCAGAGCCACGACCTACCCTTCAAAGCGCTGTTTACGATTCAAGATATTCAGGCCCATTGGGCTTCTCTCAACCCCGCCTGATGCCAGCCTTGCCCCGCCCCGACATCGGTTTTGTGCCCACCCCTGCCGATGCCGCCGCCGCCATGCTCCAGCTGGCCGAGCTCACCCCGGCCGATGTGGTCTACGACCTAGGCTGCGGCGACGGCCGCTTGCTGATCCAGGCCGCTGTGGCCTACGGTGTGCAGGGAGTCGGGATCGATGTTGACTCCCCGCTTCTAGACCAGGCTCGCGCCAGCGCCCGCCAGGCCGGGGTAGGCGATCGCCTCAGGTTTGAGCAAGAAAATCTGTTTGAGGCCGATCTCCACGACGCTACGGTAGTGCTGATTTATCTGCTGCCCCACCTCAACCTGCGCCTGCGATCGCGCCTGCAAACCCAGCTGCGTCCTGGCAGCCGCATTGTCTCGCACATGTTTGATCTGGGCGACTGGCCACCCCACCTTACCCTACGCCTAGAGCCCTCGGAGGAAGACTCTGTGCTCTACCTGTGGCGCATTGCTTAAACCAAAGCCCCCGACAGTGCGAGGGCTTTGGTCACAGTCAGGCTGTCGATCTATGCTGCCGCTGGCTTGCGACCCACCCAGTACTTGCTCATAAAGTGAACCTGATTGGCGATCGCCTCAAAGCCCGCATCGCTCAGCCGCTGGTTGAGATCGTCGGTGGTGTAGTGGCGGTAGTAGGGCTCGTGGAACATGGCCGGGAAGTTCTCCATGGCCGACTCAAACTCAGGGGAGTCAAGCCGCTGAATCGAGTCGCACAGCACCACGGTGCCGCCGGGCTTCACCACCCGGTACATCTCGTTGATCACGTTCTGCCGGGCCACCGCCGGTAGCTCGTGGAACAGAAACACGCTCACCACCCCGTCAAAATAGTTGTCGACAAAGGGCAGGCTCTCGCCGTTGGCCTGCACCAGCTGGGGCAGTACCCCGTTGGCCGCCAAGGTTTCGTTGGCCTTGCGCAGGTAGGCCGGCGACAGGTCAACCCCGTACAGCGAGGCCTTGGGCAGGGTTTCGCGTATCATATTCAGGGTGCGACCAGTGCCGCAGGCCACATCCAGCACTTTGGCTCCTTCTTCAACACCGGCGGCCGCTAGGCCCTGTTTGAGGGGGGCTAGAATGCGGCGGCGCATGGGGTCGGCGGTGCCGTTAAAGAGCAGCTCTACCTGTAGGTCGTACAAATTGGCCGACATGTCGCTCAGGTAGCCGTTGGTCTGGTGGTGAAAGTTTTGCAGGTAGTACTTGGGATAGCCCGCCGTATCGATGTCGTCGGTAAAGGCGTGGTAGTCGCGCTTGTTCAGGCGGTCCCAAATATTGGGCAAATCCAGGCACACCAGAGGGTAAAACCGAAAGAAATCATCCCAGGAATTATCGAACAGCAGCTCTTTGGAATAGACCCCTGCTTCTGCATCCTGCCAGTCCAATTCCAGCAGGGCGTTCATACGCTGCTGAAGCAGCTGGAGAGATTTGATGTCTAGGGGCGTGGTCTGGATGTGTTTGGGCGGGTTGACGGCTTCCATTAGCTGAACGCTAACGGCTTTGTGAGCCAGCCCAAAATAACTTTTGCCCTGTTGGAAGGCTT
>DASQNN010000202.1:0-1547 GCA_035644955.1 Nodosilinea sp.
GAGGCGTGGTCGGTCTGCGGCAGGCCCTGGGCTACAGGTCTCCAGCCCACTTTATTGAGACCATGCAGACCACCCCTAAGTTTTCGCTGCTGCAGGGCATTGATTTCAGCATTAATCGCGATCGCCAGTCGGGCTGGTTAGAGGTCACTTACCTAGACGACGACCTGCGGATTGGGCGCGGCAACCAGGGCAGCCTGTTTGTGCTGCAAAAGGTGTAGGCGGGCTGGGGCGGCGTCAAAGCTACAAATTATAGCGCTGGCCATTGCGCTTAGGACACCGGTCCCTAGCACTGGCTAGAACTGGGCCAGCGCAAGGGCGTATAGCCATCGGGCCAGGAGCATACTAAATGTCCTAACCGTTCTGGCGATGGCTATAAGGCTTGACAGACCCCTAGGCCGCAGCTTCTACCGAGGCTCGGTTCGCTTCGACAATGGCGCAACAGTCGGCTACCGAGGCGCGATCGCCCATGGCCGTCACCAGCGCCTCGAAGGCGTCGCGGTGCTTTTCGATCAGGGTTCTGGCCTGGAGGGTAGCCCAGCGCTGCTTGAGGGGGGCTTCGTTGGGCGATCGCCCCAGGGTCTGCCAAAACAGAGCTAGGGCAGCGCTGTCGTCGCCACCCCCCTGGGCGTCGCCGTAGATCATCTGCTCGGCGGCAATGCCCGCCATCCACACCTGACAGTAGCGGTCAATTTTTTGGGGTGTGAGGTGGCTGAAGCCGCTCAGGTCACCGGGGCCAAACACCACGCCACCCTGACCGGGAATGCCCTGCCGCCACGCTTCCCAGGTGTTGAGGGTATAGGCCTCGACCGGAATGTCGAGCAGCACCGCCGCCAAAAAGTGCCCCGCCTCGTGGTGCAGCACCCGCTGGCGATGTTCGGGCGAGGCCCAGGCTACGGTATCCATAAGGATGTCGCCAATACGCCCCCCCAGCCCCAGCTGGTCAGCGCTAAAGACCCCCAGCCCCACGGCGACAAACACCGCCACCACCGCTGGCGACAGGTGCACGATCGGCCCTAGCAGGCTGGCCATGGTCACCCCAAAGATGACCACGGCAATGGTGTTGAGGGTGGTGTCGCGCATGCAGTTTCCAAACCCGTTGAAAAGAAAAAAAGCTTGAGCAGGGCTGGGGTCAACCCAGGCCTAGCACTGTTCTATGGTAGCGAGGATGGTGAGACGGGGCTAGGGTTTCAAGGATGCCGGCCTCTAGTCGTTTGGCGGAAAGGGGGGCGATCGAAAACTGGGCTGCGCCACCGGCCTACACCCCCACCTGGGTCGCCTCCTTAGGCCTAAGTGGGCCTACAGTAAGGGCCGCCTACTCGCTGTAGAAAGTTTCCAGGCTGGTGCGATCGCCCACAAACCGCCAGTGCCAGGGCTCAAAGGCCACCCCCTGAAAGTTGTCGGGCGGGAATGACAGCTCGTAGCCGTAGCGCACGGCGTTGGTTTCCATCCATTGGTAGGCGCGGGTGTCGACAAAGTCGTTGTTGAGGTTGGTACCGGCCTGGTTGCGATCGCCAATGTCGATGGCGTAGCCGGTGTGGTGTTCGCTG
>DASQNN010000203.1:0-12663 GCA_035644955.1 Nodosilinea sp.
CGCGATGCGGTGACAATCACCACCAACCCCGCCAGTTTGGCCAGCTGAATGGCGATCGACCCCACGCCCCCCGCCCCGCCGATGATGAAAATCGACTGACCCCGGTTGCCGCCGGCCCGGTTGATGCCCAGGCGCGTAAACAGGGCTTCCCAGGCGGTGAGGGTGGTGAGGGGCAGGGCGGCGGCCTCGGCGAAGGAGAGGGTTTGGGGCATAGCTCCGACAATGCGCTCATCCACCAGCTGAAATTCGGCGTTGGCGCCGGGGCGGGTGATGTCGCCCGCATAGTAGACGGCATCGCCGGGCTTAAAGCGCGTCACGGCATCGCCGACGCTTTCGACCACCCCGGCGGCATCGTAGCCCAGTACCTTGGGCCTGTCTTCGACCTTGTCTTGAGGCGATCGCACTTTGGTATCTACCGGGTTTACCGACACGGCTTCTACCCGTACCAAGAGGTCGTGGCCGGTGGGCTGGGGCTGGGGCAGCTCGGTGTCAAACAGCGAGTCTGGATCGCTAATGGGCAGGTAGCGGGTGAGGGCAACAGCTTTCATAGGAGATTGAGCGCTTGCTGCGCGCCGATCAAGGGTCCGTCCTTAGAATAAGCCTGTTTTTGCCGCCGCTAAAGGGCGCTAAAGCTGAGCGGCTGTCGGTCAGCGGCCGCTCAACTATAGCCATCGGTTGGAATGGAGATTCGCAAAGCCTCTCCCTTGGCACAGGTGGTTTGACGCAGAGGCGACTAGACTGGTCACAAAGAGGCGGAAAAGGGCGATCGCCCTATTTCTTTCGGCTGATTTGAGGAGGTTTTTGGGCAATAAGCCTAAAAAGGGGAACTATAGCCTAGTGCAAACAGTCTTGTAATTAAAAGCACAACATTATTTCAATCGGTTCCGGTGCATTTACAAACCTGGCTTGGCCAGACACCAAACCCTGTTGCCAGGGCTTAACCGCTAAAGGTACCTCGTTTTGGCCCTATTTTGCTAATTTTACCGAGGCTGCCCTGGTAGAACGACCTATCTCACCGATCGCCTCTGACTCGCTCTGGCTGGTTCTGGGGCAATTTTGCTGCGGCTGACCACTCCTTCCACTGACTCTGCTTCTATTGACTCTGCGTTAACACTCCGCTTTTAAGGAATTTACTGAGTATGAGCACCGTATTGAATCTGTCTGCTAAAACCACTGCCTGTGTGGCCCTGGGTTCTGTAGCGTTTGTTGGGCTGGCGCTACCCGCCACCGCCCAAACCACTCAGTTTGCAGATGTCGGTTCGAGCTATTGGGCCCGCCCTTTCATTGAGACCCTCGCCGCTGAGCAGATTATCGCTGGGTTCCCCGATGGCACCTTTCGGCCCGACCAGCCGGTGACCCGAGCCCAGTTTGCCGCCATTGTGCGCAACGCCTTTAACCAGCCTCGCGATCGCACCGCCCCCCGGTTTAGCGATGTCTCCAGCAGCTACTGGGCCAGCGCCGCGATCGCCGACGCCTACGGCCAAGGGTTTCTCTCGGGCTACCCCAACGGCGCTTTCCAGCCCGAAACCCAAATTCCTCGGGTGCAGGCCCTAGTTGCCCTGGCTAACGGCCTCGACTACAGCCCCCAGGGCTCCGTTAACGAAGTGCTGGGCGTCTACAACGATCGCGGCCAGATTCCCAGCTATGGCGAAGCCCCCGTGGCGGCGGCCACCGAAAACCGGCTGGTGGTCAACTACCCCAACGTAAACACCCTACAGCCCCAGCGCACCGCTACCCGCGCTGACGTGGCGGCCTTTATCTACCAGGCTCTCGTGGCCCAGGGGCGCATGCCGGCTCTTCAGTCTAGCCAGAGCGCCAGCAACTATATTGTCGGCTACGGTGGGGCCGCCAATCCTAACACTGGCAACACTGGCAACACTGGCAACACTGGTAACACCACTAGCTCGCCTCGCCTGGTGCCCAACGGCACGCCGCTGGCGGTGCGTTACCCCAATGCCGATGTGGATATTGTGGTCGCCCCCGGCCAAACCGTGGCCACCAACCTACAAATTACCCAGCCGATTCGCAACAGCCAGGGCCAGGTGCTGGTGCCCGTGGGCAGCTCGGTGCAGGGCCGCATTGTGCCGGTCGAAATTCGTAACTCTTCGGTGACGGCAGCTAAGTTTGTGGCCGATACCCTCACGGTTAACGGGCGCACCTACAACATCACCGCCGAGTCGAGCGCGATCGCCGCTACCAACAGCGTCAACAACGGCAATCTGCAAGGGGCGCTGATCACGGGCGCTGCCGAGTCGATTTTGACCACCATTACCGGTAACAGAAACCTGGGTAGCGTGGTCGGTTCTATCATCACCGGTGAAAACCAGCCCACGTCCAACACCGCAGTGGTGGTGATTCGCCCCAGCCAGCTCGACCTCACTCTGCGGTCTGACCTCACGGTCGATGCGATCGCTCCTAACCAGTAGACAATCCAATAGACACCTGGGTTCGCTCTCCTCAACTCCAGCAAAACCCCCTGTGCCCCCACAGGGGGTTTTGCCCATTTGTCCTACCCATTAATGGCCCACCTCCTCCAGGTAGTCGAGCCGCAGCTGGTGGTCGGGGCTGAGCAGGCGACGATAGGCCAGCAGCACTACGCCAAAGATCCCCAGGGCGGCCCCGGCGGCGATCATAAACATAATCACAATCTGGTAGCGCACGGCGTCGATGGGGTTGGCCCCGGCTAAAATTTGCCCGGTCATCATGCCGGGCAGGCTCACCAAGCCCATCACCATCATCGAGTTGATGGTGGGGATCATGCCGACACGAATGGCGTTGCGCACCTGAGAATGGGCGGCTTCCCAGCGGGTGCCCCCCAGGGCCAGCAGGGTTTCGACCTGGTCGCGCTGGGTGGTCAGGCCTTCCATAAAGCGGTCTAGCCCCAGGGAAATGCCGTTGAGGGTGTTGCCCAGCACCATGCCCAGCATCGGAATCAGGTACTGCGGGTCGTACCAGGGCTGCACCCGAATGATGCCAACCATGGCAAACCCCGTCACCAGCGCGGCAGCCGCCAGCACCGACAGCAGGCTGTGCCAGTAGATGCCCGCAAAGCGGCGCTGGGTACGGTTGACGGCCGAGATGCCCGCGATCGCCGTCATTGCTAGGGCGATCGCTAAAATGACCAGGGCATTGTCTTGGGTAAACAGCCACTCCAGCACAAAGCCAATCAGCAGCAGCTGCACCACCATGCGCAGGGCGGCGACCAGCAGCGACTGGCCCAGCCCTAGCCGCAACCCCGCCGACAGCCCCACGTTCACTACAATCAGCAGCGATGCCAGGGCCAGCTGCCCATAGCTAATGGCAATGTAATGGGTTTCCATGGGTCTTGCTTACCTACCACCGTCGCCGCCGCGATCGCCGCCAGTTAAACCAGTTTTCGGCCCAGTCGCGTCGCCAGGTGCCCTGGTGCCAGCGCTGCTGCTGCCAGGTGTCCACCATGAGCAGAACCATCGCTGCATGGCTGTGAGACAGGGTTGGCACCCGCCCTAGCCGCTGAAGGGGAATGCCCTGGTGAATGGCGATCGCTGCGGTGTGAATGAGTTCGCTGGCCCCAGGGCCGCAGATTTGCGCCCCAAGGAGTTGCCCGTCGGCCCGCACTACCCACCGGCAAAAGCCCGTGATGTCGTCGCCGTAGTGGGTCTTGAGACTTTGGCCAAAGGGCACCTGCACCACGGTGACCTCGCTGCCGTACCAACGCTGGGCTTGGTTGGCGGTAAGGCCGATCCGGCCGTATTCTGGCGTGGTGTGAAGCAGGGCGGGGCGGTTGAGCAGGGACACCTTTCGCACGGGCAGGTAGAGGGCGTTGCGAATGGCGATCGCCACGTCCTGATGGTCGGTCGCCTCGGCCCAGTAGTGGCCCAGCGCAGGGCCGCAGGCAAACACTCTGGGGTGGGCGGTAGCCAGGCGATCGTCCACGGGCAGCGCGGTGATGTTGCCGTGGGTCGTTCTGGGCTGAAGGCCAATGCTGCGTAAATTTAGCCCTTCTAGGGCGGGATGGGACGAGGTGGCCAGAACCAGAGTCGGCGCTGCGAGGGTATGGCCGTTGGCCAGCGCAACCTCAAAGCTTTCTTTGTAGTGAATAGCCTCTAAATGGGTGTCCAGCTTAAGTGTTACCCCCGCCGCTTCCAGCAGCGTTTCTACAAAGGCTGAAATATCAGCGTCTTCGGTGGGCAATAGGGCACTGCCTCGGCTGACCAGGGTGGTGCGGGTGCCGAGGTGGGCGAGGGCCTGGGCTAGGGCGATCGCCGTGCCGCTGCGCCCCAGCACGATCGCTGACTCAGGCAGCGCCTCCAGCTCCAGCAGAGTGTCGAGGGTCAGGTAGGGGGTCTCGGCCAAGCCCGGAATATCGGGCACTGTGACCTCGCTGCCGGGGGCGAGGAGGTAGCCCCGCGCCCGGAGCCGCCGCGTCAACGTGGTCACCGCCAGGGTGGGGCGAGGGCTAAACTGCCCCGGCTCCAGCACCATATCTACACCGCTGGTAGCCAGGCGATCGAGACTGAGGTGGGGATAGGCGACGGCTTCTAGCGCCTTGACCTGGTGTTTCAGCGCGTCCCACGGTGCCTTTTGGGCTGTTGCCCCCTGGGCCAGGGCCGTGACCACAATCTGACGGCGAATGCGCCGCTCGACCTCGCCCGGCTGCTCGACCAGGGCCACCCGCGCCCCCTCTCGAACGGCCAGGGCGGCAGCCTCTCGCCCCTGCACCGTGCCGCCAATGATCACCCCATCGTAGTCGACGGTCATGGTCTCCCCATCGTGTGTTCCCCATGAGTTTAGCGCCCTTAGGTGGTGGGGATAGGGGGATAGGGGGATAGGGGGTGAGGGGGTGAGGGGGGTGAGGAGGGTGAGGAGGGTGAGGAGAAACTAAAGGGCACCTCGATTATGGGATTGGGTGATGCTTTCTCAGGGCCGCTGCTGCGATACGCAGCGTTCTAGTTTTGCCCCTAGCTGGGCAAAACTAGAGCGTTCCAGTGCCAGAATGGGGGTTCAGCACCCTAAACTGAACCTACTGAGCTGTGGGGGTTAACGCCCATGGCCCTTCCTGAAAACGCCATAGTCCGTAAATGCAACAGTCATAGACGCCATAGTTCGTAAACGCCATAGATTTTGTTGATGATGCATGTAATCGCCAGAATAGTCGGGTTCTATAGCCCCCTGGGGCAGCTGGCTTCCCCAGGGCCAGTGGCCTTTGAGTTAGGGCCGATTACGTTCCGCTGGTACGGGCTGCTGATCACGACAGCCCTGCTGCTGGGCATTTTTTTGGCCCAAAACCTGGGCCAGCGGCGCGGCCTAGACCCAGAGCGCGTTGGCGACCTGGCGATTTGGCTGGTGCTGGGGGCACTGCCGGGGGCGCGGCTCTACTACGTGGCCTTTGAGTGGGAGCGCTATGCCGATCGCCCCCTCGATGCCCTGGCGATCTGGCAGGGGGGCATTGCCATCCACGGAGCCATGCTGGGGGGCGCGATCGCAGCTCTGCTGTTTGCCCGCCGCTACAAACTCTCCTTCTGGCAGTTGGCCGATGTGGTGGCCCCATCGCTGGTGCTGGGTCAGGCCATTGGCCGCTGGGGCAATTTTTTCAACTCCGAAGCCTTTGGCAGCCCGACGACGCTGCCCTGGCGAGTCTACATTCCCCCCGCCCAGCGGCCACCGGGGCTAGGCAACGTTGAGTTTTACCATCCCACTTTTCTCTACGAGTCGCTGTGGAACCTGGGGGTGCTGGCCCTGGTGCTGTGGCTGTTTTTCTGGGGGCTGCGCCACCCCGGTCGGCTCAGGGCCGGCACGGTTTTTCTGGTCTATTTTGCCGCCTACAGCCTGGGCCGGGTTTGGATTGAAGGCCTGCGCCTCGACAGCCTGATGCTAGGGCCGCTCAAAATAGCTCAGGTGGTCAGCCTGACCGGCATTACCCTGGCCATTGTCGGACTGCTGTGGCTGTACCGGCTCAAGCGCCCCCTGCCCGATGTGGTGAGAGCCGAGTAGCCGTGGGCTAACTAGGGTGGTGAATCGTGAAACTTTTTAGGGTTCATGGCTTGCCTGCGCGGGCAAGGTGGCCGTCGTACCCGCACAAATCCATTCCGATTGTTACAACTGCAGCGTGGTTACTGGCTTAATCCGAAATCTGCCTTGAGAAACCCCGGATCAAAATAGGGATCTCCTAGGGCCATTGCACTGCAACGCCCCTACAAACCCGGTGTAACCAAATAGGACTCGGTATAAGCGGAGGTGCAGGGTTGTCCTTACCTGTCATTGTCAACGGTATCGTGTGCTTGGCCGGGGCCTTTCTGGGGCTGTTTTTTGCGGGCGCCAGCATCATTAGCATTGCCAATATGACGGTTCCCTGGCAGGGGGTGCTGCTGGTTGCCGCGCTGCTGGTGCCGGTCATGTTTGTGGTGTCGGGCCTGGGCCTGGGGCTGGTCTACGGGCGAGTAGCCATGCCGATTGTGCTGGGCTTGGTCGCGCTGCCGTGGCTCTACGGCCTGGTTTTTGTCCTGGCGATGCTGGGATCGTTTGAGGGGTAACACCCAGCGCCCTGGGTTTTCCGGCTGTGGCTTACTAGTAGACTGCTAAGCCAAAGGGGTAGGGCAGTGGAGTTCAGGGTTTAGGGTGTACGGTTCACGGCAGGCCTTTGCCATCAAGCCGTCCTAACGTCGCCTGGACGATTCAGGCTCTTTATTAGGCTCTTTGGCAGGGCACTGAGGAATCAGCGCCTTACGAACGAGAGAGGTGACATAGAGAGCCGCACCCAGCGCCAGCAGCAGCCCAACTCCTTGAATCGCCACCTTCTCGATTGTAATTTCGCTACTCAGCAGGTAAGTTCCAAAGGAGCCGAGGTAGGCGTAGAGCGCAATCACGGGCAGCATCCCAATCCACGAAAAGAAAACGTATTGCCAGAAGCTGACCTTGGTGCAGCTAAAGCCATAGTTTAAAATGCTCGACGGCACCAGCGGCGACAGCCGCGTGAGCAACAATATTTTCCAGCCTTTGCGCTCTACCGCCTGGTCAATCTGCATAAACTGCGGGCGCTTCCGCATCCAGCGGCTAATGCGATCGCGGGCAAAGGTGCGGCCAATAAAAAAACAGCCAATTGCCCCCAATATATCGGCTACTGAAGCAACCGCTATACCCTTTAGCAATCCAAACAAGGACCCTGCCACCAAAATCAAAATGATGTTGGGTAAGCCCAAAAGGGTCACAATGAAATACATCAGGATGAAGGCTGGTACCGCCCAAAATCCCAGCACCTCTAGTTCTCGGTTGACCACCACAAACCAGTCAGCAAGCGGCAGCCTACTACCAATCAAGGCGATTAAAACTCCCACCCCTATGAGTAGCCAAAATCGACGACTACGCAGCCAGCTAAATTTCATCATCACTTGAATAAGATTAGTCTTTAGCTAACCAACTAAATCGTTTACTTCCCTCTCTCTTAATGATGAAGGTTGTTCATTCTAAGGATGGGGCATGGCCTCCATTCTAGCTGTGCAGTCGGTAATAATGGTCGGGGCCTTCCCTCAGAGAGCAACCATCTCGACCCAGCACTCCCTGCCCCTCACCTTTGGAAAGAGGGCAAAAGCCTAGGAACTATGTCACTGGAAGGATGCTTTCTTTCTGCCGTTTGGGTAGAAATAGCTATCTGACAATTGGCACTCACTGCAATTAATTAAAGGCAACTAAGGGTAGCGCTTGGGCCTGTGCCATTGCCGCGATCGAGTATTGGGGCGCTGGCGGTCAAAAACCTTGCTGCCAAATCCAACGGCAGAATTGGTGCAAATTTCAACGATGCTGGCTAACGATACTGGCGAATAGCTAATCATTTAAGAAAAAACTACAAACACTATGAGCTCCCATGGATTATCTCGGCAGCAGCCTAAAAAATGGATTGAGCGCTTGGCTCGTTTTGGCTATGCCGCCAAAGGGGTTGTCTATATGCTGGTGGGTATTTTAGCCTTTCAGTCCGCCATCAACTGGGGCGGCAGAGCGACCAGCAGCGAGGGCGCAATCCTCACCGTGGCCTCCCAGCCCTTTGGCAAAGTCATCCTGCTTTTAGTGGCCGTTGGTCTGTCGGGCTATGTGCTCTGGCAGCTGGTTCAAGCCGCTTTCGACCCCGAACACGACGATTCAGGGCCAAGCACCATCGCCCGGCGCCTTTCCTACGCTGTCGGTGGCCTTGTTTACGGTAGTTTGGTGATGTTTGCCCTGCGGGTTGTGTTTAATCAACCGACCACCGGCAGCGACTCTAGTGGTCAGCAAGCGGCTACTCTGCTGTCGCAACCCTTTGGTCAATGGTTGTTAGGGGCCTTGGGGGTGGCTTTTATTGCCTACGGTTGCTTCTACTTTTACCGGGCCTATTCCACCAATTTTCGCCGTCACCTAAAGCTGGCTGAAATGAGCGCCAAAGAAGAAAAGTGGTCGACTCGCATCGGTCGGTTTGGCTTGGTGTCTAAGGGTGTGGTTTCGGTCATTATTGGCTATTTCTTTATTCAAGCGGCGCTGGCTGCTGACCCCAGCCAGGCCAAAAATACCGAGGGAGCCTTGCGAACCATTGAACAGCAGCCCTACGGAGCCTTGCTGATGGGGCTAGTTGCTCTGGGGCTGGTTGCCTACGGTATACATATGGGGGTTCAGGCCCGCTACCGGCGTATATCACCCTGACCCTTAGCTGTAGCCAGTTTGCTATAAGATATCGCCCAGACATTTTCCAGCTCAACGTTTGAACCTACCTTTGAACGTTGAGCTGGCTTTATGGATGCCAGAATGTCCTGACATCCATAACTTCGGCTATGAATTGAGCAGCGTTTAAGGCCCACCCGATCGCTGGAAGTAGAAAAAACTGGCCTGCAACAGCCCGATCGCAAAGCCCAAAATGCCGCCCAGGTTGACAATGGCCTGCAGCTCGCTGCGCACAATGCCCTGAATAGCCAGTTCTAGCTCCTTGGCCGAGGTGCCGCGCACCCGGTCAATAATCACCTGGTCGATGTTTAAAATTGGAATGATTTGGGCCACCAGCGTTTCCAGGTCGCGCTCCAGGTAGCGTTCTAAAATGAGTGCCAGCTCTTCGCTTACCGGGTCTAGGGACTGGGTGATGATGTCAGAATTTTGGAGGCGGTTGAGCAGCTGGGTGGCCAGCATTTCCCAGTTGACCGAGGCCCCCAGACCGCGCACAAACTCTGGCCCCAGGGCTTTAACGTAGCCCTGCATCGACTCGCGCAGGTTGCGGCGCACCTGACGCACCGTAGACACCGGCAGGTTTTGTAGCGACACCCGCTGTAGCGACTCCTGCAAGCGCTTTTTCACCTGTAGGGCGATCACCAGTTCGGCAATGCGGGCGTTGCTCACCTCGCGCTCGTCGAGGCAAAAAGATCGCAGACGACTGAGAGCATTGCGCACTCCAAACAGGTTGGCCACGACCCAGTAAGTGCCGCTGGTGCGCTCCCGAAAAATGGTGTCAATGACTTGAATATTGCGATCGGTGAGAAAGTCGACGGTGAGCTGGCGCAGCTTGTCGGGAGGGAACACGCCGCTGAGAATCCAGGTGGCAATCTGGTCGGCCTGCTCGGCGGTGAGCCTAAAGTCGAGCAGCACCTGGTCAAACAGCTGGTTCAGCTGGGGCTCCAAAAAGTCGTCGCGCCGCGCCCATACCCGAATTAGCCGGGGCAGGGACTTGCCAAACAGGTCTTGCAAAATGGCCCCGGCAATGGTGGCGGTGCGCACCTGGGCGCGGCTCTGCACCTGGTCGAGGGCCAGCTGCAACAGCCACTTGATGGCGGACTGGGTGCGATCGGTCTGCAGCAGCCGCCGGGCCAGTTTTTGCAGCTCTTCGGGGGTGAGCAGCGACCCCATAATGGTGTCGGAAATGCGCTTGGCCAGCCGCTCTTGGTTGCTGGGGATAAGCCCTGGGGTAAACGGCAGTCGCCGCCCGCCCAGGTAAATGGGGCGGTAGGGGCGAAACAGCATTTTGATGGCCACGTCATTGGTGAAATAGCCAATGACGCCGCCCACGATGGGCGGCGCCAGCAGTAGCCACAGCTCAGACCCGGTCATGGCCGCTCACCACCAGCACCCCCATCAGCCCACCGGCAATGGGGTAGTGAACAGCCTGGGCGAACCCGGCCTGGCGGGCCAGCTTCACCTGCTCGGGCCCAGTGGGGAAGCGATCGACGCTGGGGCCAATGTAGGCGTACTCGTCGGTGAGGCCCATCTGCTCGGCGGTGGGCACCACCAGGGTATCGAGGTACCAGCGCTGAAACTGTTCGGCCAGACCACTCTGGGGTCGGTGAAAGTCGAGAATGGCGGCAGTGGCACCGGGCTTGAGCACTCGCCGCAGCTCGGCCAGCCCCTGGGGAATATCGGTGAGGTTGCGCAGGCCGTAGCCCATGGTGGCAGCATCAAAGGTGTTGGCCTCGAAGGGCAGGGCTAGGGCGTCGCCCTGTACCCAGTGCAGGGGGGCTGGCTGGGGCGTACGGCGCGATCGCGCCGCCGCCACCGCCAGCAGCTCGGCCGAGAAGTCGAGGCCGTAGACGGTGCCTGAGGCGCCCACCTCGCGGGCCAGCATCAGGGCCAGGTCGCCGCTGCCGCAGCACACATCGAGGGCGGTATGGCCAGGGGTGGCGCCGCTCCAGCGTACGGCCATGCGTTTCCAAACGCGGTGCAGCCCGAAGCTGAGGCGCTCATTCAGGTTGTCGTAGACCGGAGCAATGCGATCGAACAGACCCTGAATGTCGGTGGCGGTTGGAGCGGCGGTTGGCTGGGCAAGTCCCACGGTGGATATAGCAAAATAGGCCAACCTTTACTGTAGCGCTGCACTGGGGACTCAGCTATGGTAATCCGTAGTGTTTGTTACATATGAGCTTTGGGCTTAAAGGTTTGGGGTTTAGGGGTGCCGCCTAAACTTCACACTCTGCCGGTATCTGCGGGAGACCCTACAGGCTATTGCAGTTGGTGATTTGCACCTCTCCCGCCACCGCCACCGGGATTGGCGAAGGGGTGGTGGCCGAGTTGCCCTGGCAAATGATGGTGGCCAGCCTGGCCATGCCGCCGGAGTCGATAGTGGCAAACACTACCCCCGCGTAGCCCCGCAGCGCCGGGTTGGTCGGAATGGCCTGGGTGCTGGTCATCTCTACTCCCTGGGTGGGAGAGGTGACGGTGTAGGTATAGTCGGCAGGGGCGTGGTTGTCGGCAAAGCCCAGTTCGGTGGTGGAGGTGGCAAAACGAGCGTTTTCCACAAAAAATGCCTGCTGGGCCCGGTTGACCATGCCAATGTACTTTAGGGCGCGGGCCTGTTTGGATCGGGCGGCCTGGTTCAAGAAGCTGGGCATGGCGATGGCGGCTAAGACTCCCAAAATCACAATTACGACCAGCAGCTCGATCATCGTAAAGCCCTGCTGTTGGGGGAGACGGAGCTTTGCAGAAGAGTGGGGTAGAGGGTCAGCCATAGCAGCAAACATGCCATCAGACGTTGCTCTACCCTCTACGCAATTTCTCGGAGATAACCGGTCAGTTTTGAGCCAAAGCAACTAAGATTTAATAAATCTTTGGCCTCTTGGGAGAATGAAACTATTCTCTAGCTAGACCCCTAACCTCTGCGAAGGCGTGTAGCTCTGCCAAAACGGTCTAAACTGTCAGACTATACCCATTGAACCTGAGCGATTTGGATACCTTGCCCTTCAACCCCAACCATTCCAATACCCTGCGCGTGTTTATAACGGGGGCTAGCGGCTGCATTGGCCACTATATATTGGACCTGTTGCTGGAGAGCGATCGCTACGAGCTATTTTTGCTGCTGCGCCACCCCGAGAAGCTGCGGCTACCGGTACAAAACAACCCCAGAGTGCACATTCTGCGCGGCGGCCTAGAGAACATTGAGCCTTTTGTCGATCTGCTGCCAACCATTGATATTGCCATTCTGACCGCAGCGGCCTGGGGCGGCGACCCCGGCTACGTCGATGCCATCAATGTAGACGCCAACCTGGAAATTATGGCCCGCCTCGACCCCCGGCGCTGCCAGCAGGTCATTTATTTCTCCACCGCCAGCATTTTGAACCAGCGCAGCGCTCCGCTGCCCGAGGCCGGCGACATTGGCACCGAGTATATTCGCAGCAAATATGAGTGCCACCACCGGCTGCACGAGCTGCCGGTGTACGACAAACTAACCACGGTGTTTCCTACCCTGGTGTTTGGAGGCGACAAAGAAAAGCCCTACTCCTTTATTTCGGCGGGGCTCACGGATGTCACCCGCTGGGTGGGGCTAGTGCGCTTCTTTAAAGCCGATGCTGGGTTTCATTTTGCCCACGCCCAAGACATTGCAACAGTGATCAACTACCTGGTTGAGCACCCCTCCAGCCAGGGCTACCGAGAATACGTGCTGGGCAATCCGCCCCTGACCGTCAACCAGGCGGTAGAACAAATCTGTAACTATTTTGGCCAGCGCATCTGGTTCCGCATTCCCCTCTCGATGTGGCTGGCCGACGTGCTAATTAAGCTATTTCGGGTGCAAATGGCCCCCTGGGACTATTTTTGCCTGCGCTATCGCCACTTTGTCTACGCCGGGGCAGTCAGCCCCGCTAGCTTTGGTATGGAGCCCTACTGCTCTACCCTCAACGACCTGATGCGGGTGCACGGCATCCCTGGCGCGAAGCAGGTGAAGCGGGGGAGAAAGGTGAGGGGATAGGG
>DASQNN010000204.1:0-17783 GCA_035644955.1 Nodosilinea sp.
TAAGTATCGCTTAGATTAGAAACCCCCAGGGAAAAAGGGGTATCGTCCTGGTTCCACGCAATATCCGGCATGCTGGTCGAGGCCTCGCGCAGGGCCACCTCCCAGTGCTTGCGCATTTTGATCAAGTAGGGGTCGCCCGCCTGAAACTGCGCCCGGTGGCGAACCTCAAAGCTGTTGGCCTGGTACAGGGTCATGTGAATGGGCGGCCCCACCGACAGGTTCGATCGCATCGTCGAATCAATCGAGAGCAGGGCGCACTTGGCCACCGCATCCAGGGGCACATCAAACCCCAGGGTTCGGTCTAAAATCGGCTTGCCGTACTTGGTTTCGCCAATTTGCAAAAACGGCGTCTCTGGGGTGGCCTGAATGCAGTTGCCCTGCTTGTAGATCAAAAATAGCTCCGGCGCTTCTCCCTGCACCTGGCCACCCAGCAAAAAGCTGCACTGAAAGTCGAGCTTGTCTTTCTCCAACCAGGGACGGTCGGCCTCTTGCAGAGCGCGAATTTGGTCTCCCAGGTAGCGGGCCACATCGTAGAGGGTGGGCAGGCTATGCAGGTTGGGTTCGCGATTGCGCTTAATATCTTGGCTCAGCTTGTGCACCACTGACTGGGTAACCGACAGGTTGCCCGAGGTGCACAGCAAAATGACGCGATCGCCGGGCTTAGAGAACTCAAACAGCTTCCGGTACGACGAAATGTAGTCTACCCCGGCATTGGTGCGCGAGTCGGCGGCCAGCACCAACCCCTCCTTCACCAAAATACCTAAACAGTACGTCATGGGTTTGATAAAAATGTGCGATCGCAGCAACGGGCGCGCTCGAAGGTAAAGGCGGCCAAGACCGTAACAAAAAAGCGCCGGTCAGCCCAGCGCCCTAAGACTACACCTAACCCCCACAGGCTGGCCTACTGACCCTAAGCGACTCAGTGTTGACCAGACATGACAACAGACTACGAACCCGTCTGCTTGCTGGAGGTCTGAATGTACAGAATCAGCAGAAAAACCGTCGGCACCAGAACAAAGAGAATGCTGGCTACAAACCCAAGTTTATTAACTTCCATGCTTGCCTCTACTCTCAACCCAACAACGTCGCCTTAGAACCTCTACCCTAGCGGCATTTCACGATCTACCACACCCAATTCGGGCTGGCTGACGAACTGTCCTAGGGGCTAAAGGCTCCAATGCCTTCAGGATATCACTCTACCCGATGAGAATGCTCGACAAGCAACCCAGTGCTTCAGCCAAAGCTCACCCACGGTTTAGAGGCTTGGCCTCTAGACAATTCCCTTAGACGCTCCCTCTAGGCGCTCTTTGAGGCCTTGGCAGACGCCTTGGAGTTCCGACTGGGCTTAGTTACCACAGACACCGGCCCGTGCACCGTGGCCTGACAGGACAGGCGGCAGCTCGCAGGCCATTTCTTTAGCTTGCGCTCCTCTACCTGGGTGCGGGGGGAAAGGTTCTCACCCCCCTCCACCACATCCACCACACAGGTGCCACACTGCCCGTAGCCGCCACAGTTCATCAGCTTGCCGCTAAAGGTGTAAAGGTCAATCCGGTTTTCTAACGCCTTGAAGCGCAGGTTGGCCCCGTCGGCAACGCTAATCTCCGTGTCCTCGTTAATAAACTTAACATTGGCCATTGGGGCAATCTCCTTTTCGTACTGCGTCGTTACGGCTTTCGAAACTGGCTTTCAAAATCAAGCCTTTGGCCGCCAGGCCTAGATACCTCCGCAATGTAACCCCCCGGGCGATCGCCCTGCCCTGGCTTCGGCCCCAGTTGCAAGGGAAAATCGGAGTAGTTACACTTCTTCAAGTAATGTCATTGTTACATTCCATCTGTACCAAATGATTCACTATCGAACAATGGTTGAGCCCATCGGGGCAACACTGGGATGATAGGGTCAATTGGGGCGATTCTGGGAGCCTGATTCTGATAGGCTAATCAGTATCTGGCATGCTTAAGACAATTCCACAAAACAACACTGTTTTACCTAGAGGAGGAGCGTAGTCAATGGGACTACCCTGGTACCGGGTACACACGGTCGTCGTCAACGATCCCGGGCGACTGATTGCTGTACACCTAATGCATACGGCTCTGGTAGCTGGCTGGGCCGGCTCGATGGCCCTATTTGAACTGTCTACTTTTGACCCCAGCGACCCCGTCCTAAACCCCATGTGGCGTCAGGGCATGTTTGTCCTGCCCTTCATGGCACGATTGGGTGTCACCCAGTCGTGGGGCGGCTGGAGCGTAACGGGCGCCAGCGCCGTCAACCCCGGTTTTTGGTCCTTTGAAGGGGTTGCCGCCGCTCACATCGTGCTGTCGGGCCTCCTATTCCTAGCCGCCTGCTGGCACTGGGTCTATTGGGATCTAGAGCTGTTCCGCGATCCTCGCACCGGGGAACCGGCGCTGGATCTGCCCAAGATGTTTGGTATTCACCTGTTTCTGTCGGGTCTGCTCTGCTTCGGCTTTGGCGCCTTCCACCTGACCGGCCTCTGGGGGCCCGGCATGTGGGTCTCTGACCCCTACGGCCTTACCGGCCACGTGCAGGGGGTGGCCCCCGAATGGGGAGCCGCTGGCTTTAACCCCTTCAACCCGGGCGGTATTGTGGCTCACCACATTGCCGCCGGGATTGTGGGCATTATCGCCGGCCTGTTCCACCTGACGGTGCGTCCGCCCCAGCGCCTGTACAAGGCCCTGCGCATGGGTAACATCGAAACCGTACTCTCTAGCAGTATTGCGGCGGTGTTCTTTGCGGCCTTTGTGGTGGCTGGCACCATGTGGTACGGCAGCGCCGCTACCCCCATCGAGCTGTTTGGCCCCACCCGCTACCAGTGGGATGGCGGCTACTTCGAGCAGGAAATTCAGCGCCGGGTACAGGCCGACGTCAACGCCGGGAATTCCCTGGCCGACGCCTACGCCAGTATCCCTGAAAAGCTGGCCTTCTACGACTACGTGGGCAACAGCCCCGCCAAGGGTGGTTTGTTCCGTGTCGGCCCCATGGTCCGGGGTGATGGGATTGCTGAGGGCTGGTTGGGTCACCCCGTATTCGAGGACAAAGAAGGGCGCGAGCTGTCTGTGCGTCGTCTGCCCAACTTCTTTGAGACCTTCCCCGTGGTACTGGTTGACAAAGACGGCGTTGTCCGCGCCGACATTCCTTTCCGCCGGGCTGAGTCCAAGTACAGCTTTGAGCAGACTGGAGTTACCGCTACCTTCTACGGCGGCGATTTGGGCGGTCAGACCATTACCGAACCCTCGCTGGTCAAGCGCTACGCCCGTAAGGCGCAGCTGGGTGAACCCTTCGAGTTCGATCGCGAAACCCTCGGCTCTGACGGAGTGTTCCGCACCAGCACTCGCGGCTGGTTTACCTACGGCCACGCGGTGTTTGCGCTGCTGTTCTTCTTTGGTCACATCTGGCACGGGTCCCGCACCCTGTTCCGAGACGTGTTTGCAGGTGTAGACCCCGACCTGTCTGCCGAGCAGGTGGAGTGGGGCTTCTTCCAGAAGGTGGGCGACACGTCTACCCGTAAAGAAGAAACGGTTTAGTTTCCCCTGAGTTGAGTTGCCCGGCGGTTGAGTATAGAACTTCATCCGTCGGGCACTTTACGTCTAATCCTTGTAAACTAAAGACAACCCGGTTGAGTAGGAGCCTTTTTAACCATGGAAGCTGTCGCTTACATCTTCATTTTTGCCTGCATTATTGGCACGCTATTTTTTGCGATTGCCTTTCGCGAACCCCCCCGCATTTCCAAGGACTAGTCCTTCTGAAATAGCGCTTTAGAACCCTAAGAGTTTAAGGGTTTACGTAAATTAAGCGAGACTTTCGGCCAATTTCGATTGTTTTCTCACAATTTAATTAATATAGAGGCAAGCCTTTCCTACATGGGGAAGGGCTTGCCTTTATTTTTCCCAAGTCAACCCCGATCGGGGGTGGCCTGGTTAACCTTCCCTCTGTTGGGAGTGTATCTATGCATTGCCCGTTCTGTCAGCATCTAAATAATCGAGTCTTAGAGTCGCGATCGGCGGAGGCAGGGCGCAGTATTCGGCGGCGGCGCGAATGTTTGCGATGCGAGCGGCGGTTTACCACCTACGAGCGCATTGAGTACGTACCCGTCACCGTGATCAAGCGCAGCGAAGATCGCGAACTGTTTGAGCGCTCCAAGGTGCTGCGGGGCATTGTGCGCGCCTGCGAAAAAACGCCAGTGTCATCCCTGGCGATGGAGGCGATCGTTGACGACATTGAGGCTGAACTTCAGCAGCGGGCCAGCCGCGAGGTCACCAGCGCCGAAATTGGCGAGATGGTACTAGCCAAGCTTCAGGCCATGAACGAAGTTGCCTTCGTGCGATTTGCCTCGGTGTACCGGCAGTTTCAGGGCATTCGTGACTTTGCTGAAACCCTCAGCCAGCTGCAGGGCGATCCCCCCGGTGGGGAATCCGGTCACGGCCCATCGTCCACCTATGTGGTCTCGGCCCAATCGGTGTAAAGCCTTGGCCCAGCGGTTTTGGCCATGAACTTAAATCAATCCTAACGGCGGGCGATCAACTACACCATCTCTTCAGTTATAATTTTAATCCTGTGGGTTTATCGGGCTGTCTATGCTGGCGCGCTGCTGCGTGGAGGCTGGACCGTCACATATCTGAGTTGATTGTTTTGTACGTCTGCAAGGAAACCGCAGTATTACGGAGAAATAATAGGACAACTACTAGCATGCTCAATCAGGACGTAAAGGACGCTGACATCGGGTTTACACAC
Organism: Nodosilinea sp.; assembly: GCA_035644955.1. Taxonomy (GTDB): domain Bacteria; phylum Cyanobacteriota; class Cyanobacteriia; order Phormidesmidales; family Phormidesmidaceae; genus Nodosilinea. The sequence continues at coordinate 4,747 of DASQNN010000204.1, forward strand.
GAAGACTTTGCCGCACTTCTGGACCAGTACGACTATCACTTCAACCCAGGCGACACCGTCTCTGGCACCGTGTTTAGTCTTGAACCTAGGGGCGCCCTGATTGATATTGGTGCTAAAACCGCCGCCTATCTGCCCATTCAGGAGATGTCGATCAACCGGGTTGACCATCCTGAAGAGGTACTGCGCTCCAACGAAACCCGCGAGTTCTTTATTCTCACCGACGAAAACGAAGATGGTCAGCTGACTCTCTCCATTCGCCGCATTGAGTATATGCGGGCCTGGGAACGAGTGCGTCAGCTTCAGCAGGAAGACGCTACGGTGCGCTCTGGGGTGTTTGCCACCAACCGCGGTGGCGCTCTAGTCCGCATTGAGGGGCTGCGCGGGTTTATTCCCGGCTCCCATATCAGCACCCGCAAGCCGAAGGAAGATCTGGTCGGCGAAGACCTGCCCCTGAAATTTCTTGAGGTGGATGAAGAGCGCAACCGGCTGGTGCTCAGCCACCGTCGGGCTCTGGTTGAGCGCAAGATGAACGGCCTACAGGTGGGTGAAGTCGTGCTCGGTGCGGTTCGTGGCCTCAAGCCCTACGGTGCCTTCATCGACATCGGCGGCGTCAGCGGTCTGCTGCACATCTCTGAAATCTCCCACGACCACATCGACACGCCCCATAGCGTGCTCAACGTCAACGACGAAATCAAGGTCATGATCATCGACCTGGATGCGGAGCGGGGTCGAATTTCCCTCTCGACCAAGCAGCTGGAGCCCGAACCGGGCGACATGGTGAAGAACCCCGACCTGGTCTACGATAAGGCCGAGGAAATGGCGGCCAAGTACCGCGAAGCCATGCGTCGTCAGGCTGCCGAGCAGGCTGGAGAAGTGATTGACGAACCTGAAGAGGCCTACGTGGAAGAAGAAGAAGTGGCTGTGGCCGTTGACTAAGCCAGTCGCTAGTCTAAATCCCTAAACGCTGCCAGCGCCTGCTCGATCACAGTATCGGGCGGGCGCCATCTATATTGGCTCAGATCGATGCGTCCCCCCTGGTCAAACTCAATGCCCTCCTCTTCTAGCAGGGCCCGCTGCAGGTAGTCGCTGCCGTTGCGCAGGGGCGACTGAGAGACCTCGCCCTTAGCGTTAACCACTCGCTGCCAGGGCACATCGGCGGCGGCCATGTCAACCCGGTAGAGGGCATAGCCCACCAGGCGAGGTTTGCCCACCAGACCGGCCAGTTCCGCCACCTGACCATAGGTAGCCACCTGGCCTCTCGGAATTTGTCGCACTATGGCGTAGATGCGTTGGTAGGTGAGCATGGCCTAGGGTGCACCATCCGTAGCGCGCAGGCTGCGCAGCACCACCAGCGAGAAGTCGGCTACGGCGATCGCACTACCCAGTTTGTAAACCCGCCCATCTTTGCTACAGCCGGTCGGTTGGTAGGTATCAAACACCATTGACCAGCTCTCTTTTTCGACATCCAGCGGAATTTGAAACTCTTGGGGGTCGGCCTGGGCGTTAAAAAACAGCAGAAAACTGTCGTCTACGAGCCGCTGGCCAGCGGTTTGAACGCTCATCAGTTCTTCGCCGTTGAGAAAGACAGCGATCGCCTTGGCCGAGCCAACGTGCCACTGGTCGTTGCTGATTTCGCTGCCGTCGGGGTTATACCAGCTAATGTCGTGGACCCCAGAGCCATGGATGGCACGCCCCTGGAACCAGTGGCGACGGGCAAAGACAGGGTGGTTCTGGCGCAGCTTAATCAGCCGACGGGTAAAGGAGAGGTGCTCCTGCTGGGTCGGGTCGAGCTTCCAGTCAAACCACGACAGCTCGCTATCCTGGCAGTAGGTATTGTTGTTGCCCTGCTGGGTGCGGCCAATTTCATCGCCCCCCAGCAGCATGGGTACCCCCTGAGACAAAAACAGCGTGGCTATTAAGTTGCGCTGCTGGCGCTGGCGCAGGGCCAAAATGTTGGGGTCGTCGGTGTCTCCCTCGGCCCCGCAGTTCCAGGAACGGTTGTAGCTCTCGCCGTCGCGGTTATTTTCGTAGTTGGCCAGGTTGTGCTTTTCGTTGTAGCTGACCAGGTCGCGCAGGGTAAAGCCGTCGTGGCAGGTGATGAAGTTGATGCTAGCGTGGGGGCGCTTGCCGTTGGCCTGGTACAGATCGGAGCTGCCGGTGATGCGAAAGGCAAATTCCCCCAGGCCGCAGTCGTGGTCGCGCCAGAAGTCGCGCATTGAGTCGCGGTACTTGCCGTTCCACTCTGACCACAGCAGCGGAAAGTTGCCCACCTGGTAGCCCCCTTCGCCCAGATCCCAGGGTTCGGCGATGAGCTTGATCGTAGACAGCACCGGATCCTGGTGAATGATGTCGAAAAAGGCGGCCAGGCTATCGACCTCGTAGAGTTCCCGCGCCAGGGCCGAGGCCAGGTCAAAGCGAAAGCCGTCGACGTGCATTTCTAGCACCCAGTAGCGCAGGCTGTCCATAATCAGCTTGAGAATCTGGGGATGGCGCACGTTGAGGGAGTTGCCGCAGCCGGTGAAATCCATGTAGTAGCGGGGAGAGCCTTCCACCAGGCGGTAGTAGGCGGCGTTGTCGATGCCGCGCAGGCTGAGAGTCGGCCCCAGATGGCTGCCCTCACCAGTGTGGTTGTAGACCACATCCAAAATGACCTCGATGCCCGCCTGGTGCAGCGCCTTGACCATCTGTTTGAATTCGTTCACCTGGGCACCGGCTTGCCCCGCACTGCTGTAGCCGCCGTAGGGGGCAAAGAAGTTGAGCGAGTCGTAGCCCCAGTAGTTGCGCAACCCCGTGTTGGCCAAATGCCCCGGATAGGCATGAAAGTGGTGCACGGGCAGCAGCTCCACAGCGGTAATGCCCAGCTGGATGAGGTGGTCGATCACCGCCGGATGGGCCAGCCCGGCGTAGGTGCCCCGCAGAGGTGGGGGCACCTCGGGATGGCGCTGGGTTAGCCCCTTAACGTGGGTCTCGTAAATAACGGTGCGGTGCCAGGGGGTATCGAGGGGGCGATCGCCCTCCCAGTCAAAATGGGGATCGACTACCACCCCCTTGGGCATAAACGGGGCACTGTCGATCTCTGAAAAGGACAGATCGAGATCTTCGAGATCGCCGTCGTCATCAATGTCGTAGCTGAAGATAGCCGGGTCAAACTTTACGTCACCGTCCAGGGCGCGGGCGTAGGGATCGATCAACAGCTTGTGGGGATTAAACCGCTGCCCAGATTTGGGATTATGAGGGCCATGCACTCGAAAACCATAGCGCTGCCCCGGCCCCACCTCAGCCAGGTAGCCGTGCCAGACATAGTTGTCGACCTCGACAAGGCGGATGCGAGTTTCGCGATCGCTGGCATCAAACAGGCAGAGATCAACAGCCGTTGCATTCTCTGAAAACAAGGCAAAGTTTGTGCCTGTGCCATCCCAGGTAGCACCCAGGGTGTGGGGGCGACCCGGCCAGACTTGCATTCTCATGGTGCGCGTAGCTTCCTAATGACTCTAGGCAGAGGTGTAACGCCGGGGCGACGGTGCCTTCCTTAGGGTACCAGGCCGGGGCAATCAGCGCCCTAGCGGGTTTAGCATCGGTGGCCTGATCAAACTTTTATAGTCTTGGAGTAAGAGCATGCCCCGTTTTTTGGGGCTGTGGCTAGGGAAACCTACGGCTGGAGCTGATGACCACAGCTGCCGCAGAAGCGATCGCCGGGTGCAGCAGCAGCACCACACTGGGTACAAAACAGTTTGGCATCGGGAGGGTTGGCAGCCCCCATACTGAGGGCCATATCGCCCATACGCATCGTCATTGGGTTAGTCGACATCTGCATATCGCCCATTTTCATCGGCGTCATGGGCTGCATCGGCCACATGGGCTGCATCACCGAGGGGTTAGCCGCCACAGGTTGCATCGGTACGGCCTGCCGAATCGGCCACAGCGCGGCATCAGCGGTCCCCACTTGCATGCCCTGCACCTGCCAGACAAAAATCCCTTGCGCCGTGACACAGCGAATTAGCGTAGTGCTTCCCACCGCCGCCGCCTGGGGCATCTCGGTCCAGGGGCCGGTTTGCACCTGGGTGCCCGACTGCTGCTGCTGACCAGGGCCACTGCTGGCAAGGGTAATAACAGTGGTGTGGCCAGGGTTATCAAGATATATCTTTTGGCCAGGGCTAAGATCGTACTGGTAGGGCATAGTTAATTTTGGCAAACACCATTGACCATTGCAAACTGCCCTCTCGCTGAGCAGCTTTATAGGTATGCTAGGCCAAGACCTAAACCTGGAGGTTTTTCTCCAGATTCTTTTTGGCTTAAGGCAAGTGAGCCAGGCTGAGGTTGATTCGGGAATCCTGAACAAAAACCAGATCGAACAATTTCAGTCCTGCCAGCTGCAATTCTGATGGTCAATTGAGTTCCTAGTTGGGTGTTGTAACTGCTCACAATTTAAGGACACAGGCCCAGGTTTGCAATGAATCGGGGTGTAGTGCGTTTGGGGAGCCTCCCTAGAAGGGAATCGCTGCTATGGCTAAAAAAAGCGCAGGGCTACTTATGTATCGCACCCAGAATGGCCACCTAGAGGTGCTGCTGGTGCACTCAGGGGGGCCTTACTGGGCTAATCGCCGCTGGCAGGCCTGGACCATTCCCAAGGGAGAAATTGATCCCGGAGAAGATACCTTTGAGGCCGCCAAGCGCGAATTTTTTGAAGAGACAGGTCAAGCTCCCGTAGGAGACTTTCGCCCCCTACAGCCGGTGCGCCAGGCGGGGGGCAAACTGGTATTTGCCTGGGCCTTTGAGGGCAACTTTGACCCCGCTCATCTGCACAGCAACACCTTCCTGCTGGAGTGGCCCCCCAACTCCGGCATGCTGAGGGAGTTTCCCGAGGTTGATCAGGCAGCCTGGTTTGATCTAGAAGAGGCCAAGAAGCGCATCATCAAAGCCCAGGGCCAGTTCTTAGATGAGTTGGTGCAGGTACTGGACCAGGTACCTTCGACCTAAATGCTTTGGACTTCTAGGGCGTGTCATCAATTCTGGCTAAAGTCCTGATGACATCAGCATTGCCACGCCCGACCAAAAAAATAGGCTAGGGGCTATCATCCCTGATGCTTAAGCCATCGGCTGCTAATTGATGGCAGCCCCTAGCTCGCAGGCTGCTGCAAAAACTGCCGCAGTCGCGCCATGGTCAGGCTTTGGCCCAAATTGAGGGGCAGGGCAGACACCCCCTCTAGGCGCGACTGTACCCACTGATCGCCCCAGTACCACTCATGGAAACCATCGATGCCCCCCGACAGCACCATGTACAGACTGTGCTCGTCCACCTGCTTAACCTCGTGGTGAATCTCAATCGGGCCCAGGTAGCTGTTGAAGCTTAGCCCGCTACGCAGTTCGCTGGGTAACCCCTGGCTAAACCGCTGGGGCCAAAGCCACCGGCTAAAGTTGCTGGGCTGCACCAAACTGGCCTGAATTTGCCCCTGGGTAGCCTCAACTTCGATGCGGAGGCGGCTGTGCTGAAATGTGCCTAGCATAGGGTGGTGATGTGCCCGCAAACAACACTTCTCAGTATGCCAAAAGAAACCCAAGCGCGATGGCACCTCAGGGCGACAACCCAGCTATCACCCAGGGTCGGTAACTCCTTTCAAACCCACACCCCTAAACCTTCTACAATAATTAATAAGCGATATTAAGTGAAGGCTGGGGCAGCGCATGGTAGATCAACTGATTCGGGCTACCGCCGCCGATGGTGGCATCCGAGTGGTCGGTGTTATCACCACCAAATTGACCGAGGTGGCCCGGCAGCGCCACAACCTGTCCTATGTGGCCACAGCGGCCCTAGGCCGCACCCTCTCGGCAGGGCTACTGCTGGCCTCCAGCATGAAACAGCCCCAGGGCCGAGTCAACATTCGAGTGCGGGGCGATGGTCCCCTAGGCGGCATTTTGGTCGATGCCGGTATGGATGGTACGGCGCGGGGCTATGTTGACAATCCCGCTGTTGAGCTGCCTCCCAATGCCCAGGGCAAGCTAGATGTGGGCGGTGCCGTGGGCCGCAACGGCTATGTGTACGTGGTGCGCGACATGGGCTACGGCTACCCCTACTCCAGCACCGTAGAACTGGTTTCAGGGGAAATTGGCGACGACCTCACCCACTACCTAGTGAACTCTGAGCAAACCCCTTCGGCCCTGGTGCTGGGCGTGTTTGTAGGGGCCAACGGGGTAGAAGCCGCCGGCGGGCTGCTGCTGCAAATTTTGCCTCGCGCCGCCGAAGATGCCGAAATGGTAGATCTGATCGAAGGTCGGCTGGCGGGGCTGACGGGCTTCACCCCCCTGCTGCGGGCCAACAAAACCCTGCCGCAAATTTTTGCTGAACTGGTGGGCGACTTGGGCCTGGAGATTTTGCCCGAAACCCAAATGGTACAGTTCAACTGCCCCTGCTCCTTCGATCGCATGCTGCGCGCCCTTAAAATGCTGGGCGAAGACGAGCTGCAAGACATGATTGAAAAAGACGAGGGGGCCGAAGCCATTTGCCACTTCTGCAATGAGGTTTACCACACCAACAGTGAGCAGCTGGCGCAGCTAATCGAGGATCTGCGAGACGAGCGGCAGGAGGCCAGCCAGTAGCCTGTGGGCGTTGAGACAAGATTGCGGGTCTATGCCTTAAAGGCCCATCAGGCGTCGGTAGGCGATCGCCAGCGCATCCTCATCCCCCACATTGCCGGGGAACAGCACCACGGGCAGGTCGGGGAACTGGGGATGACCCTCGGGCGTGCGCACCACGGAGACCCCCGGTAAAATCTGGCCCAGCAAACGAGCCGTCCGCAGCGCCAGTCCGGTGCTGAGGGTGTCGTTGGAGGTAATGCCGCCCTTGCTGATCAAAAAGCCGATGTCGGCGGGCAAGCCTTTGATCACGTTGATCAGCAGGGAGGAAACTTCGACGCCGAAGTCGAGGCGGGCCTGCACGGTGTCGAAGGTGAGTTCGTCGCGGCTGGTATAAACCACGGGCACTTGGCCACGGCTGTGGGCCGCCGACACCTGCTGAAGGATATCGCTCAGCAGCTCGTCGTGGGCCTCAGGACCGCGATTTTGAGACGGATTGCTCTGCAAATCGCGCAGCTCAGCCACATTCACTTCAATGCCGGTTACCCCTGGCTCTTTTAGCAATGACTGAAGCTGCTGGGTGGTTTTTTTGACGTGGGAGCCCACGACGATAGCGCCAGGCCTGCCGCCGCGCACGTAGGTCGCCATGTGGTCGGCATCGATGGGCTGGGGCGGCAGGGCGGCCAAGGCGGTGAGAATACTGGCGGCGCTGCGAAACAGAAATTTTTTACCTTGAGCGGCAGCGGCGAGTAAGTCCTGGGCAAACTGGTTCAGGTCAGCTTGGGTTTCGCCATCCACGGCACAGCAGACGTTATGCTCTAACGCCATCAATCGCTCTAGGGAACCGGCCCGAATCTCTTCAAGGGTAAAGCGTTCTACCGACGCGGCCTGGATGCGGCCTGCGGTTTTTTCGGCCACGTAGTCGGGCAGGTAGCTGGTGCTGTAGCCAAACACCGAATCTTTGGCAAACTCGGTTTCGTGAACGGGGGTGGGCACACCCTCCACCATCAGGTAGTGGATGCTGCCGCGGGTAATGCGGCCTCCTTCAAAAAAGGCGGGCACCAGAAAGTGAGCGTCGAACGGGCCAAGGGCAGCGGCGATCGCATCGGTTTCGACCGGGTAATGGCCCCGCAGGGTCGAGTCAGAGCGGCTGACAACTAGAAAATCCTGGATGCCTTCAAGGGCGATCGCCTGCTTCAGATTTTGACAGACCTCCCGGGTCACCGCTTCGGCCACGGCGGGAGTGAGGGCACGGGTGTTGGTCAGCACAAAGAAAATCGGCGAGGCATCCCGCAGCCCCTGGCGCAGGGTATCCACATCCCACTGCATGAGCAGCAGGCAGCCGTGCACCGTCTGAGACCCGGTGGGGTCGTCGTCTAAAACAATAATCTGGGGCTGAGCCATCGGTGCCGGCCTTGACGCATAGAATCAAAATCACTATCGCCTACGGGGGGGCCGTTGCCAAGGCAGAGATACCAAAAAGGGCTCCCAGAAAATCTAGGAACCCTTTTTGGTGTTAACGGCCAACGAGCCGTGCTTGGTGGCGGGGCATGGATTTGAACCATGGACCTTCGGGTTATGAGCCCGACGAGCTACCAGACTGCTCTACCCCGCGTCGTCTTATTTACTATAGCGCTAAATGTTCTCAGATAACAATCTAATTTTCTACATTCGACAGTTTTTTTCGGTGGCTAGGCCGCAGCCCTTTAGAGCTGGGGCTTTTAGTACATCATCGGCAGATCGCCAACCACGTCGAGACGCTTGTAGTCCCCAATTTCCATATAGGTCTCGGCCAGGGTGTCGGCAGCCGTGGGTGAGAGCCAGCCAAGCTGGCGCAGGGTAAAGATGGCGGTGGCATACTTGGCCCGCTTGGCCCCGTCGATAACCTTGATCGCCACGCCCAGCCCCTCGCCCACCCGGCCAATGCACTGAATGCCCTCGGCCCCCGATTTGCTGACTAGAGCCCCGTTGGTTAACATCATCAGGGTGGTGTCGAAGGAGTCGGGGCCACCGACCATGTCGGGGTGGCTGGTCATGGCCCGCACAATGCGCTCCATATCCAGATTGCTGCCCGAAGACAGCATGGCAAACAGCGTGGCCATCTGGCTCAGCTGCATAAAGTAGGTGGGGGCACCGCAGTCGTCGTGGGCGCCAATAAACTCATCGGGGGGCATGCCCAGAAGCTCTGAGACCCGGGCCAGAATCAGTTTTTGCACCGGATGGTTGCGGTCGAGGTAGCTCTCTAGGGGCCAGTTGCGCTGGTGAGAAACCGCCAGCATGCCCGCGTGCTTGCCTGAGCAGTTGTGCTCAAGGGGGCTTTTTTTGCCTGCGGGGATAGGGCAGCGCAGGGCGGTGGTGTCGAGGTCGGCCTGCCAGAGAATGTGAAAGACCTGGCGCGCCTGCTCAATGGTGCCCTGGTGGGAGCCGCACATAATGGCCAGATCGCGATCGTCGAGCTTGTAGCGTTCGAGTGCCCCTGCCGCCGTTACTGCCAGGGCCTGGAAGGGTTTGAGAGCAGAGCGAATGAAGGTGCCTAGTTCACCGTTGCCAGCCACCGATAGGGTCCGGCCGCGGTTGTCGCACACCGCCACGTGGGCCAGGTGGTTAGACTCGACAATGCCCTCCCGCAGCAGCTGTACTTCGAGTTCTTTGGTTTGGTGTCGATTAACCCGACTGCTGGTCATAATAGGGGCTCTGCGGTGGTGAACAAGGGGAATAGGGCAGCGGTGGCTACACCAGGGGCCAGGTAATGAGCCCGAGGGCCAGCAGCAGGGCCACCACCCCCAGGGTGCGGCGAATGCGCTGGAGCACAGGCTGCACCTGGTAGTCTACGATGAGGCGATCGCGGTTGGACACCTCCTCGGGCTTGACCCAGAGCTGGCCGTCATACCAGCCCGACTCTTCGTAGGGTACAGTGGTTTGTCGCAGCCGCCCCCCCACGTGGGACCAACCCACGTAGAGCTGCAGCAGCGCCAGCATAGGCAGCACCAGCGCCCCCATGGCGGCGCTCAGCGCAAAGGGCAGCGGGTGCTTAGCGGGTACAAAACTGGCTGCCGCCATGGGCCCAGCTACCGCACAACCCACCAGCCACAGCACCACTAAAGGCTTGAGGTACCCCTCCAAATTGCGGCTACCCCAGCCGTAAAACCAAGAATCGCGCACATCCTGGTATTCGTTGATGGGCTGTTGCTCAGCCGGTACCGGACATCGTTGAGGCATTGCCACCGACACTATGCAAATCTAGCTCTAGCCTAAACGAATTGCCTACCAATAGGAATATTTAGCCGGTCAATTCGTTGACTCACCAGCGGAGAATAGGTTTTTGGGGCTGAGCCCGGCCACTAAAACTGGGACGGGCTAAAGTGCTGTCCCGAGGGCTGGTAGACCACCTGGTCGGCGTGGCCCCAAAACGCTTCTAGGTCGTAGTAGTCTCTGGCCTCGGGCATAAAGATGTGGGCAATGACTTCGCCGTAGTCCATCACAATCCAGCTGCCTTCGCCCTGGCCTTCGACCCTGAGGGGGCGGCGGTTGTAGTCGGTTTCGAGGGTGCCTTCAATGGAGCGGGTAATGGCGCGCACCTGCACCGCCGAAAATCCGGTGGCTACGACAAAATAGTCGGCCAGATACGACACCTCTCCCACCTGCAAAATTGTGATGTTGGCTGCTTTGCGCTCATCGGCGGCGGCGGCAATGGCGTAGGCCAGCTTAAGGGCGTCATCCTCAGTCGAGTCGGGCTGGGGAGCATTGGCAGCGATCGCAGGCTGACGGTAGGGAGAATGGGTCATACGCAATAGAGTAGTGGGGCAAAGGTTACCAGGTTGGTCATTAAAGCGGCCTAGGGCCTTCCTCTATTCTAAAGGATGAGCCCAAGTGACCGCAGGACGAAGGCCGTCCATAGTCATAATCTGTCATTGAACGGGGGATGGCTTTAATCTCTGGCCAAAGGCACTGCCCTGATGGCTTTGGCCTGGTCGCTTTAAAGGTTTGAGGGCGATAAAGTTTGAGATCCTAAACCCGGTGCAGCGTATATCATTAATCGTCAATATTTAAGTAGCTGCCAAGGCGGAAAAGGGGACGTTTTTTCTGCCCCTAGGCGTGGATGCTCTGCGGCTCGGCTTTAATTTACAGAGGAAGAAATACCATGCCTCAACTTACGCAAGGTCTGATTATTGCTGGTTTAATTGCCCTGATGCTGGCAATTATTGTGGGCTATTACCTGCGTCAGGGCCAGGTGAATGAGCTGACCGAGGCCCTACAGCAAAGCCAGAAGCGTCAGGACGAGCTGGCTCAGGAGCACGAGCAGCGCCTGCGGGAGGCTACGCTGCAGCTGCAAAAAGATTACGAAACGCAGCTGACTGAAAGAATGGAGCGCCACCAGGCTCAGGTTGAGGAACAGCGCAGTCAGCTGGAAGCTGAGTACCTCGCCCGCCAGAGCATGGCCGAGGGTAGCCCAACTCCGGTAGAGGCAGACCCTACCATCGAGCAGCGCATTCGCAAGCAGTACGAGACCCGCCTGAAAGAAGCCGCCACCAAAATTCAGCAGGCCTACGAGCAGCACCTGCAAGAAAAGCTAGTAGAGGCGCGATCGCTGGTCCAGCAGGAGTACGACCAGCGCCTAGCGGCGGCGATCGCCCATTACCAAGACGAAGCCCAGGCCCGCACCCAAGCCTCCGGCAATCTCTCCCTCGGTGCCCTGGTGCCAGAGACCTCGCCAGCAGGAAGCCTGGTGGGCAGCCCAGAGACGGCCGACCAGAGTGAGGTAGAAACCCGTCTCCAGGCCGAGTACGATCAGCGGCTGGCCGATCGCATTGCCGAGTACCAAGATGACATGGCCCAGCGCCTAAATCAAATGGAGCAAGACTACGAGGCCCGTCTGCAACTGGTGCAGGCCAGCTCCCCAGAGGTAAGGCCCACCGCCACCGATCCGTCGGCAGAAGAACTAGAGCTGAACCTGCGCCGGGAGCTAGAAACCAGCCTGCGGGCTGAATACGAGCAGAAGCTGGCAGAAAAAATTGAGCATTACCAGGATGAGCTCACCCAGCGCACCCAAGAGCTAGAGCAGAGCTACCAGGCTCAGCTGCAATTGCTGCAAACCGCCCCTCCCGAGGCTCTGCCCACCTCAGTAGCCGATACAGATTTCGATTTAGACAGCGCCATTGCCGCCGCCAACGACGCGACTCTGGCCGCTGAAACTGGCCTCAACCTCGACGCCGCTGCCCCAGAGACCTCCCTACCGCCGACCGACCAAGATGACCTGGGCTTGGCCGCTCTGCTAGACGGTGATTTTGAGAGCGCTGACGACGAGTTAGATCTAGGCCCTGACTTCGACACCGAAAACCTTGATCTTGACGCTCTGCTCAACCCCCCTGCCCCAGATAACACCCCAGATAACACCTCTGACGATCTGCTCGACAGCCTAGATGACTTTAGCGATTTGAGCTGAGCTGTCTTTGAAGGCGATATCCTTCGACCTAGAGCTATCCCTTTCGTCTGATACTGAATTCGCCTCGGCTAGCCCTGGTTGGGCTGGGCAAACACCGTTTGCCCCTACGCAAGCCTCCTGTTTGGAATCGGGGTTATGTGATTCGGATTTGTTACGAGAAATGGCTCACCCCCCCACAGGCTCGGCAAAAAGCCGTCCTTTGTTTAGCTCCCAACAAAAAAAGGGGTTCCTAACTCGTTAGGAACCCCTTTCGCTATCTCTCTACAGGTTTGGCCTAGTCAGGCTTTTGCTCCGGCATCATGCACTTGTCAGAGTCACAGCCAGCGGGGCCGGCTTCGATCACTTCGCCAGCGTCGTAGCGCGATAGGGCGGAGTGGAAGTTTTCGGTACCGCGCCGCGCTTCCACCTGCTGCTTTTGGGCTTCATAGGTAGCTTTGTCGATGGGCTCAAAGGGCAGGCGGGGGAAGGTTTGCAGATCGTCAAAGCGAGCCAGCAGAGCGGCGGAGATATAGCCTTCGTCGTTTTGGATGGCCTGGTAAATGCGCTCGGCCAGCGACTCTAGCTCTGGCTCGCGAAACTCGATGGTGGCCGAGGTGTTGTGGGTGGTGTAGTGCTTCTGCACCTGCATGTAGAAGTCGAACTGGGCCGCCGCCGAGAATTTCTCAATGGCGATCTCGTCAGCCCCCGGCACATTCGCCCAGGGCACCTCGACCGGAATTTCCACCAGCCACTCAGTGCAGCGAGGATCAAAGGGATCGTTGAGCAAACCGCCGTTTTCGTCTTTGTCTGACTGGGAGGGCACGATGGAGTAGCCGTAGTCGATGCAGGCCATCGCCACCGGGTCGTTTTTGCGGAATGTAATGCGGCGAATGAAGCGCTGAGCCTTGGGGGGGTGCCAGCCGGGGCTAGCGCCCGTGAGCAGCGACTTGGTGCCAGCGGGCTGCACGGTGGTGCAGCGGTTGGGGCGCACTAGGCCGTGGCGATCGCAATATTCGCCCACCACCCGATGCACAATATCTTTCCA
>DASQNN010000205.1:0-7293 GCA_035644955.1 Nodosilinea sp.
GCAAAAAAAGCGGCCCTACTCAAGGAGTAAAGCCGCTGGGGGAAACGAGGATAGCGTTCCGGTAAAGGGCTAAGACCCTCTAGCGCACCTGACCGCGGGTTGCCATGGAGTCAATGGGCTTGAGGAAGTAGAGCTGCACCAGTTGCCAGCCGATGGTGGCAATGTGGGGCAGCTTTTTCAGCGTTTGCAAGGGCTTGGGCTGGTTAGAGGCCGCTACCTTAGCCAGCTTTTCGTTGGCCGCCGCCGCCACATCCAACCGCTTAAAGAAGCTGGGGTGGTCAACATTCAGCGTGATCGGGAAAACACGGCCAGCAGTTTTGTTGGTCTTCTCAATCACTTCGATATCATACTCACGAGCATTCAGGCCCAGCGCACGATAGAAGCCGCTAGACCGGAGATCGTTGAGGTACATGGTGGCAAACACCGACAGCAAAAAGAAGCGGCACCACAACCTGGCCTTCCAGTCGTTGAGAATTTCGGGCTGGGACTTCATGAGGGCAGAAAAGAAGTCGCCGTGGCGGTTTTCGTCTTGGCACCAGTTCTCAAAGAACCGGAAGATCGGGTAGATTTCGTTCTCGGGATGAGATTCTAGGTGGCGGAAGATGGTGATGTAGCGCCAGTAGCCAATCTTTTCGGACAGGTAGGTAGCGTAGAGGATGAACTTGGGCTTAAAGAAGGTGTAGTTTTTGGTCTTGGTCAAAAAGCCCAGGTCTAGCTGCATGTTGAAGTCAGCCATGGCCTTGTTGAGAAAGCCCGCGTGGCGCGCCTCATCGCGCGATATCAGCTCAAAGCACTCGGCCAGCAGAGGGTTTTTGCCCTTGAGGCGACGGCTCAGTTCTTTGTAGAGCAAAAAGCCAGAGAACTCGGAGGTGCAAGAGCGCTCAAGAAATTCTACAAACACCTGCCGGGTTTCGCCGCTGACGCAGTCCCAAGACTGGTTAAAGACCTCGCTGCGAACGAAGTGATGACGATTGTAGTCAGCCCGCAACTCGTCGAGGATGGCGAGCATCTCGTCTTCGTTGACCGAGATGTCCATGGCGGCCATCTCATCAAAGTCGGTGGTGTAGAACCGAGGGGTGAGAATGGTATCTTTGGCGGGAGCCTTTACCCCTGGTCGAAGTTCTTGCAATTCAGGCTTTTTAAGGGAATCTACCATGAGTCCTTGATGGCGCGGTGAACGTGGGCCGGGCTATCTCCCGGTAGGCGATGGGCGGAAGGGATGCTCTATCTGGGCAGGACTAGTTCACATCCTGAGAACAGCAGAAAACCTAACCTCTCATGCAAATCGCTACATGTCAGTGTATCAGGGCTTTTAGAACAGTCGGTGGCGATTTAAGTTTTGCAACAAAACCTTTCGGTAGATGACGCCAGAGGAAAGACGTTTTCGTGCAAATTCGTTAAGCGATCGTTTTTTTGGCGTCGCTCCAGGGCACCTTGATAGCCACAGCTGGCCAGGGTTGGCAGGAGAACCGGTATGGCGATCGCAGGAATCATCTTTATTGTTGCTGGGGCCGTGCTCTGGTGGGTGAGAAACCGCCAACAGCGACGCTGTAACCAGCTTAAACTGGCTCGGGCTGCCCAGGCCGCAGACCTAGAGAGCATCGCCACTGCCGTCTCTAAGGAAATAGGCGGCGGCGACTGGCGCGACTACGTTTGGCTGTGGGGCACCCCCAAAACCTCAACACCACTCACCTCAGAACTCAAGCAGGTGCCCTGTGTGAGCTACACCACTACCGTAGTGCGCGAATACGAAGAAACCGTTCGCGAAAAAGACAGCAGCGGCAACGTCACCACCCGCACCCAGCGCGGTTCAGAAACCGTCAGTGAGCACCAGCAGCGCATTCCCTTTGACCTGGTGGACGATTCTGGCCAAGTGCGGGTGGATCCAGAAGGAGCCAATATTGAATTGGTAGAGGTGCTCAACGACTTTCGCCCCGGCACCCCCGCCGGGGGTATGCTCTCCTACGGGCCGTTTTCGCTGGTGCTGGGGGGCGAGGGAGCAGGCGGCTCACGCCGCACCCTGGGCTATCGCTATCGAGAGACCGTACTGCCCCTAGATCGTCCAGTGCTGGTGGTGGGCACCGCTAGCGATAGTCCGAGACTGGCCCCGGAGGGCCATCGCACCGGCACCATCACCATCGAACAGCCCACCCTGCCCGACCAGCCCTATATCATTACGCAAAAATCCCACGAGGCATTGACCAAAAGCGTTGACCAGAGCGCCCAAATTGCGTTTTGGTCAATGCTGGCCTGCTTTGCGCTAGGGGTAGTACTGCTCATCGCCGCGCTCGTCGGCTAACCCCCTCATTCACCCATCCACCCATCCACCCTTCTACCCATCCACCCACTCCCCACCCCAAACGCTATGCTGGTCTCGATGTTTAAGCCCAGAGACCCATGCCCCCAGGAGTGCCCTCCCATCGCTGGCTGACCCGCATTGTCTGGGGTCTGCTGCTAGCAGTGGCTTTGCACGGGCAAGGGTTTGGGCCAGCGCTGGCTCAAACCCTTGAAACCGAAGCTGTGTTTCTTGACGGGCTGTTTTTGTTTGACGTGCCCGCTGCCGGAGATCTGACGGCGGCAGAGCGAGCCTTGGCGATTGAAACCAACCTAGAGCCGCTAATTGAGAGATCTGAACCCGTGTCGGTGCAGTCTGAACTGCGCCACACAGATGACAGCGAGCCGTCGTCCGAAAGCAGCCATCCGGTGATTTTTGCGGGCGATCGCTACATCATGACCGTGACCAATGCCGACGTACGGGCGGGCGGGGCCAATACCCCCGAGGCCCAGGCCGACCAATGGGTCACCACCATTGCCGATGCTATCGACCAGGCCCAGGCCGATCGCCGGGAGGGCTTTTTGGGGCAGGCCCTGGCCCGCGCCCTGGCCGTCCTGGCCGCGGCCCTGGCCGTGCACTGGCTGGCCGGTCGATTTTGGCATCGCTGGCTAAGGCCCTTTCTAGACCGGTTTTCGCTATCGCCCATTGACCCCGACAGCCCTGACCATGAGGTGACCGGGCTTAACCTATTCTTTCGCTTCAGCCTTTTTCTGGTGCGCTGTGGGGTCTGGTTTGCGGCGGTAGCCTACATGGCCAACCTCTTTCCTATCACCCGCCGGGTTAGCTACCAGGTGGTCCGCAGTCTGCGCGAGGGACTGTTTGACCGCAGCCTGATGTTAGGCAACCGGTCGTACTCGCTGCTGGGCCTGCTGATGCTGGCGGCGGTGCTGCTGGCCATGGTGGTTGTAGCCAGCGCCCTGACCAACCTGATGCGAACCCGGGTGCTGCGGGCCACGGGCATTAGCGTGGCGGCCCAGGAGGCGATCGCGGTGCTCTCCAAATACACCCTAATTCTGCTGGGCACTGTAGTCGTTCTCCAGCTTTGGGGCATTGACCTCAGCTCGATCGCGCTGATTGCCAGCGGTCTGGGTATTGGGGTTGGTCTGGGCCTACAGGGCCTGGTCAAAGACTTTGTCAGCGGCCTGGTGCTGGTATTCGAGCGGCCGGTGCAGGTAGGCGACTTTGTCGACTTTGGCGAGGTTAAAGGTACCGTGAGCCGCATTGGCTCGCGCAGTACCGAAATTCGCACCCTCGACCAGGTGTCGATCATTGTGCCCAACTCCCACTTTCTAGATCGCGAGGTGACGAACTGGAGCCACGGCAACCCGGTATCGCGCATTCGCCTACCCGTGGGGGTGGCCTACAGCGCCGACCCCCCCCAGGTCAAGGCAGCCCTGCTCGAAGCCTGCCAAAAAAACCAGGAAATTCTCTCGGCCCCAGCCCCCCAGGTGTTTTTTCTGGGCTTTGGCGACAACGCCCTCAAATTTGAACTGCTGGTGTGGATTGCCCAGCCCAGCCGTCAGCTGGTGATCAAGAGCGATTTGTACTTTGCGATCGAGGCCTGCCTGCGCCACCACGACATCCAGATCCCCTTTCCCCAGCGCGATTTGCACATTCGCTCTGGGCATCTGCCCGTCGATCTCTCGCCCGAGGCCGAGCAGCTGTTGCGGCGGCTGAGCGGCCCGCCCGACGATAACTAACACCAGGTCCGCTAACGTCCAGCCTGCTGATGGGCACCATCGGACCGAGTTCTAAAAAAAAAGAGCGCTTCAGGGAAAGTTAGCTAAAATTACAGCCGTATTTGCAGAGAAACCGGGGTTCTATGCCCGCACGTTCCCGAATTGGTCGCCTAACGGGTTTCTCGAGTGAGGAATATAGGGAGCTAATTTTCATGAAACCAGTCTGGCCCAATATCCCCCTTAGCCGCTGGTCAAAGCGGTTATTCAAGGCGCTTGCGCTGTTTATTACCTCGGTTTTTCTGGTCACTGGCCTATCGGTGCCTGGGTACGGTGCGGCTCAGCCCACCGCTCTGACGCCCAATACCGCTGCCGAAGCTGGATTGGACGCGTTGATGGCCCAGGAACCCAACACCTCGGGCAACGCCACCCTCTACTTTGAAACCCCTACCTTTACCGTTAGCGTCTTTCCCAGGAATTCTCAAACCCTGCGGATGAATGTCTACAACAAAGAAACTCGGCAGGCTGAACAACTCAATGCTCCCGTTACCCGCCGCGACGGAATTATCAGCAGCAACTGGATAAGCTATGACAGCTTTGGCTCGCGTGCAGGCCGCAGCGTCGTCTACCGGGCTAGTGGCAACCTAACTAACAACCAGGCCCGCCTCGAAATCGTTGAGGTCTCCACCAGTTCCATATTGCTTAGCCAAAACAGCACCAGCGTTCGAGACTTTTTCCTTCCGGGAGCCAACCCTAACCCTAACCCTAACCCTAACCCTAACCCTGGACAGGGCGACCTGCTCAACCGCACGCTTGTGGGCTTTGATACCCAAAATCACTCGGTTCGGGTGTTTAACGACAGCGGTGTAACCAAGATGAATGTCTACAACAGGGCCTCTGGTCAGGCGCTGGTCAACGGTCTGACTGCCACCGCAGAAGCCACTGAGGTTGCCCCCTACCGATGCTGGGTCAACTACTTTGGCGGTCAAAGTTATGGCGGTGCTGCGGCCCGCTACTTCGTTCGAGTCAGCGGTGATGGACAGGCACGGCTGGAGGTGATTGCCGCCAACGGCGGGGTGCTACTGTCAGAACCTAGAATCAACTCTGCGCCTCTGGTGACTAATATTCCCCAGGCCGATCGCCCCGATTGTTTTGGCGGCGGTGGCACCGTGCCCGATGGGGCTGGCTTAGCGCCTTTTGTGGCCGCCGTCTTTGGTGGTGACAATGAACTCCAGCAGGTGCGCCGGGTGCTACCCAGTGGCAGCAGCCAGGGTATAGGTGGTTTGACCTGCGTAATCAACCCTCGCCTTGAGAATGCGCCCCAGGGTCAATTTATCAATGCGGCTGAGTGCACCGATCGCAACGATGCCAGTGCGGTGGTCAGCTTCCTGCGGGGGCGGGGGCTTAACTCGCGGCTGGTCTACCGCAACTTTAGATACCGTTAAAGGCTAAAAACTGGGTTGCTTTTGCAGCAATCCAGCCTACGCAAAAAAGGGGAGACAATGCTGTAATGCTGTCTCCCCTTTTTTGTGATGGGTCTAGGGGGCCAGGCGGGCCTTTTTGAGGCGGTTGTCTTCGTACCAGGCGGCGATCGCCGGCACCCAGGCGACAAAGTGGGGCCAGATTTCCTCGCACATTTTCTGGGCCTCCAGCTGGGCGTCTGCCTTCCAGCGCAGGTCGAGCAGGTGCATCACCGATCGCACGTTGGCCGACATCACCCAGTGCTGGCGAATATCGAAGGGAATTAGCCCCCGGGCATGCTCTTCAGCAAAGCCCTGATCGATGCGGGTTTTGTAGCGACGGCTGGCCTCTAGGCACCAGTCGAGGTCCTGCTGGCGAGCCTCGGGGGTGTATTCGTACTTCTTGCCCTGGCGATCGCTGTAGTAGCCCAGGGGCCGCAGGTAGAAGACTTCTTCCACCTCGCGCTTGCCTTCTACCACGTCGAGAATGCGCTGACCTGTATATCGAAAACTTTGCACATCGAACGAAACGCCGACCCGATGAGTACGAATCTGCTGCATGGTGCTGTGGGGAAACCAGCCCACGTTAAACACAATCTGGGGATGCTCCAGCGGACCGTAGTGGCCGCGCCCGCCCTTGAGCAAGCTGG
The DNA here is from genome assembly GCA_035644955.1 of Nodosilinea sp. Taxonomy (GTDB): domain Bacteria; phylum Cyanobacteriota; class Cyanobacteriia; order Phormidesmidales; family Phormidesmidaceae; genus Nodosilinea. The sequence goes on from DASQNN010000205.1 coordinate 6,122, forward strand.
TGACTAAGATTTCGCCGCAGCGCTCTTCGCTGGGCCACTGCGCGCGATCGTGCGCCACAAAGCCCTCGGCGTAGTCTTGGTGCATGGCAGCATACATGGTCTGTTGAGGGTTTGGGGTCTGGGAGATGACCTCAACGGTGAAACGATCCATAGATGTCAACGTCCAGCTCAGATTTCCAGGTATTCAACATATTCGACAGCCGCCTTGCGCCCCTGGGAAGCAGGGGCTGGGCGAGTAGATGCGGTAGGGGGGACCGAAGCAACCTCTGGAGCGACCCGTGGAGCGGGCTCTGTGGTCCGTGGAGCAAACTCAGGGGCAACGTCCGGGACCGCATCGGCCATGATGTTTGGGACAAAAGGTATGGCCGATGCGGCCGGTAGGGAGTGGGTCGGTTGCAGCAGGGTTAGCCCCTCCCGCAGAGCCGATTGCACAATGGTCTCTGGCTCCTGGCTCAGCATGAGGCGGAAACAGTCGATCAGGTGCGATCGCACCGACACCCCAGCCCCGTAAGGTTCATCTACCGTTCCCTGCTCGGCCAAGCGCACCAGCCGCCGCACCGCTACCAATCGCTTCAGCGGATCGCTGTGGCTGAGAATAGCCAGGTTGTGCTCCAGCTGAGCCATGGGGTTGGCATCCCAGGGGTCGTTGCCCTGGGTGGGGCGGCGGGACGATCGCAGCAGTGCCCCTACGGCAAATAGCGCCAGCGCCCCCTGCCCTGTCAGCAGCAGCGCCATGGGTAAGGAATGGGTGCTGTGCCACAGAGACGTAAAGGTGTAGGTGCTCGCCCCCGCCACCAGCCCCAACATCAACGCCTGCTGCTGAGGTTTGGCAGGCAGCGGTAGCCCCTGCTGAAGCCGCTGCATTAACCCCTTGCGCTGCTGGGGCGAGAGCTGCAGCAGCTGCTGATAGGCCACCAGACCAATTCCGGCAGAGATCACCAGAGCGCCATTGACCAACCCTAGGGCTAAGCTACCTAGACCTAAGCCCCACATCTGGGGATGCTTGGCCCTAGGGAGCGCTCGCCGCCACCCCGGTCGCAGTAGTGCCGATGTAGAGCGCGACGGCGGCGGTGGTGAAACATCCAGAGCGGGACGGGGAATGACAGGGGAAACCACGGGAACTTGTTACAAATGGGCAGCGTGAACCAAGGCTTAGCATAGCCTGCTACCCC
>DASQNN010000206.1:0-11635 GCA_035644955.1 Nodosilinea sp.
GAGTACCTGTTTGCTCTCACATTCATGACCCGCGAAAGCATGAAGACCATCCCCGTCGCCGCCGCCCAGCTCGGTGGCACCACCCTGTTTGATGTGCCCTACGGCCCCCTGGCGGCGGCCACCGTAGTCGGTACCCTGCCCCTGGTGCTGCTGGTGCTGTTCTTTCAGCGGCGAATTGTGCAGGGCTTGACGTCCGGCTCGGTTAAGGGGTGAAGCAAATTTTGGATTTTAGATTTTAGATTTTGGATTGCCCGTTATCCCCTCACCTTCCTCACCCCTCATCTTCCTCACCTACTTACCCACCCACCTACTCCCCCAAGACCATGGCCAAACTTGAACTGCGAGATCTAACCAAAGCCTACAGCCGCGACATTGTGCCGGTAAAAACGCTCAACCTGGCGGTGGAAGATAAGGAGTTCTTGACGCTGGTGGGGCCGTCGGGCTGTGGTAAATCGACAATTTTGCGATTGATTGCCGGGCTAGACCAACCTACCGACGGCCGGGTAATGATCGGTGGTCGGGATGTTAGCCCGCTGCCCCCGGGCGATCGCAACATTGCCATGGTGTTTCAGAGCTATGCCCTCTACCCCCACATGACCGTGCGTGACAACGTGGCTTCGGGGCTAAAGCTGCGCCACTTGCCGGCGGGCGATATTCAAAAGCGGGTGCAGGAGGTGTCTGCGGTGCTGGGGCTCGACCCCTTGCTCGATCGCAAGCCTGCCAAACTTTCTGGGGGACAGCGGCAGCGGGTGGCCCTGGCCCGCGCCCTGGTGCGCGACCCCGATGTCTTTTTGCTCGACGAACCCCTCAGCAACCTCGATGCCCTGCTGCGGGAGCAGGTGCGCGCCGACCTAAAGCAAATTTTTGCCGACCAGCGATCGCCCATCGTCTACGTCACCCACGACCAGACCGAGGCCATGACCCTCTCGACCAAGGTGGCGGTGCTAAACAATGGCCACCTGCAACAGCTGGGTCACCCCAACGAAATCTACAAAACACCGGCCAACCGCTTTGTAGCCAGCTTTATCGGCAGCCCCCAGATGAACCTTATCCCCCTCAGCCGCGTCGGGAATGATGTGGCCCTGGGCGATTTTCGAGTGCCCTTGCCCGGGGGTGTGCGGGCCTCGTCGGTGGTGTTGGGCATTCGCCCCGAGCACCTGCGGCTGCCCCGCGAAGGCGATGCCCATATGGTCAGCGGTCAGGTGTTTTTGGTGGAAAACCTGGGCATGCACGACCTGGTCAGCCTGCGGGTGCAGGGCGACCCCACCTTGACCCTGCGGGCAATGCTGCCCGCCGATGCCGCCTGGAGTCGAGAAAACCTGAAGCTGGCTCTGCCGCCAGAATCGATCCACTGGTTTGACGGCGAAACTGAACAGCGGCTTACAACTTAAAGCTGCTAAGAGCTTAGAATCTAAGGTAAGCATACTGCCCCCTAGGAAAGCTACCCGTGAGCCCATCATTACAGCGAGTGATGAGTGAACTAACACAGCTCAGCTCAGAAGAACAGTGGACTCTACTCAGCTATTTGGTGAGTAAGCTTCATGCTCATAGAAGCTCGCCTGAAAATTTAGCTTCAGACGATCAGGGCTCAGGGAATGCCTTAGATATTAATAGACTGCTGGACGAAACTAGAGGGAGCTGGGGGAAATCAAGTGTTGAAGAAATTGATGCAGAGATAGAGCGACAAAGAAAATTAAGCTGGGGTGATTAGGTGTTGATTCGGTGCAACTAATTTTTGATACCAATATCTTCATCTACCACCTCAACAACCAGCTCAGTGAATCTGGCGAAAATCTCCTGAGAATGGGCCTCATGGGACAAGGCGCTTACTCAGTCATTTCCAGAATTGAGGTGCTAGGCTTTCAGCAATCTAATCTGGAAGAAGCTCGGGCAAAACAACTTCTGTCACGTTTGGTTGAACTACCCCTAACTTTGGAAATTGCTGAGCGAACTATTCAACTGCGGAAGCATTTTAAGATCAAAGTACCTGATGCTATTATCGCTGCAACTGCTCTGGAATATTCTTTACAGCTGATTACCCGTAACACAGCAGACTTCTCAAACATTGAAGCCTTGAGGCTAGCGAATCCCTTCGAGAATTAAGCGATTTCCGGATTATCCTATGCTGCCGACTCTGCAAAACGCCTATCAGTACGCGCTGGATAACAGCGATCGCATTCTCGCCGCTCTGCAACAGCACCTGCTTTTGGTGGCGGTGCCCCTGGCGATTGGGCTGCTGGTGGGTCTGCCGCTGGGGCTATGGAGTGCGCGATCGCGGATCGTTTCCACCGTCATGCTCAACAGCTTCAACGCCCTGCGGGTAATACCCAGCCTAGCGGTGCTGTTTTTGGCGGTGCCCGTGCTGGGCCTGAGCTTTTCGTCGGCGGTGCTGGCCCTGACGCTGCTGGTGATGCCGCCAATTTTGATCAGTACCGACGTCGCGTTTCGCAACATTAGCCCCGCCATTCGCGAGGCGGCCACGGGCATGGGCATGCCCCCCGGCGACATTCTCAAAACCGTCGAAATTCCCCTAGCGCTGCCGGTAATCATTGCGGGCATCAAAACCGCCACGGTAGAGGTAATTGCCAGCGCTACCCTGGCGGCCTTTGTGGGGGCAGGCGGGCTGGGAGCCTTTATTGTGTTGGGCTTTGCTGCCTACGACCCGGCGATTTTGCTGGTGGGGGCGGTGCCCGTGGCGCTGCTGGCGCTGCTGGCGGAGTTGGGCTTGAGTGCGGTGCAGCGAGCCGCTCAGGCTCCGGGGGTGCGATCGGCGTAGGGTTAATTCAGCGTTATGGCTTCAGTAGCCATAGGGGAGTTCTGCCCAGATAACGTTTTTAGGCATACCATCAGACACACGGCGAATGTATAACAACTCTAGCTCTCAGTATTGATGAAGTTTCTGCATAGCGGCTAAAGTGAGCAGCGACAGATATGACTGAAACGAAGCGAAAAGACTCTGTTCGCTGCTCCACTGCGTTGTTAGCCTGTTTTCGCCAACGCTGCAACTAGAGTAATGTTCTAATCTTTACTTCGCTGCCCTTCACCCTTTAACTTAGGGTTCCAATTTCACCGGAGCTTGCAGAAGTTCAATATTCCTAATTTCAAGGATGCCACTACTTTCAAATTTGATGATAACTTGAACTTTAGTAGGGGTAGTGCCTTTCTTAAAATGAGCACGAATTTCAAAGGATCGAAAATCTTTAGTTTGCGAAACGCTTGTCGACCAGCCTGTCGTCGTTGTGCCTATTTGCTCCTGCTTACACAAACCCAACTTCACAACAATGTCTTTCTCGGTATTCAGCGCCTTTGCTTGAAATCGACAGGCAAGAACACATTCCCGGTCAACTGGTTCTGCAATTTCAAACAAAATCACCTCTCGTAGAGGCTCGTTCACAGTCAGGCGTGGAGAATTGTCATCGTAGGCTTCAACTTGCCAGCTTTCTCCAACAACTCTGATGCCTCCTTTGGTAACCGTTGAATCAGCAATCGTAAATTGACGAATCAGTGTAAGTGGTTCTGCGATTTCAGGCACAGCAAGATATTTTTCAAGCCCTTTAATAGCTTCCTGTACTTTAGAATAAATCAACTTCTTGAATAGCTCATCAAACATACAAATAATCTTAGAAACACAATGCTGCTATCGTTCCCAGATTCAAATCGCAGGCTAACAACTTATCGTGCCGACTGTTTCCGTATAATTTGCCCTGGAAGGGCAGTTGGCCTCGCAAGCCGTAACTGTCGTCTTACTCATTGCTTTAGCCGTCGCTGGGGTTGGGCGTAGTGCTCTAGGGCTAGCAGCAGCCCGTTGATTACCAGGGCGAGAACGGCCACTGCAATAGACCCCGCCACAATCTTGTCATAGCGGTTGGTCTGAATACCGTCGAACAGCAGCTTGCCCAGGCCGCTAGCGTTGAACTTGGCCCCAATTGTAGCGATCGCGATCGCCACAATCGCCGCAATTCTCACCCCGGCCAAAAACACTGGCAGCACCAGGGGCACCTGCACCTGCCACCACCGCTGGCTTACGCTCATGCCCATGCCACGGGCCGCCTCCAGCACGGCGGGGTTTATGCCCGCTAGCCCCACCGTCAGGTTGCGCACCAAAATCACCTGGGTGTAGAGCACCATTGCCACAATCACCGAGGTGGCGTTGAGACCAAACAGCGGCACCAAAAAAATAATCAGCGCCAGGCTGGGAATAGTGTAGAGAACCCCCAAACTGCCCAGCACGGGAACCGAGAGCCAGCGCAGCCGCGAGACCAGCAGCGCCAGGGGAACGGCGATCGCAGCCGACCACCACTATGGGGAAAGAAGATTACTCAACATTTAGATGATCATGGGCGGAGCGAGACTCGAACTCGCACAACCGAAGTCGCCACATTTTGAGTGTGGTGCGTCTACCAATTCCGCCATCCGCCCTTGGATGCGCTCTCATTATACTCAACTGTCGGGCGTTTAACCAGCTGGTAGTAGTCATTGGTGCTGGCCCAGCGATCGATTTCTCTGGCGCGCAGCACGGGTACGGGGTGGGTCAGCCCCTGGGTACGCACCTGCTTGAGGGCGTTACCAAGGGCATCGTCGCTGAGGCTGTCGTAGGCGCGGGCCTGGGCAATAAAGGCATCGACATTGAGCTGGTCGATCAGCGAGGGGGAGCCGCCGCAGAGCTTCATCAGCAGCGAGGCGACAATGCGAGGGTCTTGAGCTACCAGCAGGGCAGCGCGATCGCAGGTGAACTCGGCGCAGCGCACCCATTCCATCAGCTGGTTTTGCAGGTTTTGGGCCAGCACTTCGCCCAGGGGCAGCTGGCTGGCGGCCAGCGTAATCAGGTTCGCCAGGGTGAGATAAACGCTGTGCTCACACTTGAGATGGCCCAGCTCGTGGGCGATCACCGCCTGGGTTTCGGCAGGGGTGAGCAGCTCGATCAGCGCCGTGTGAATGACGATAAAGGGCTGCTCGCCGCGCATGGCGAAGGTGTAGGCGTTGGGCACCGGGTTTTGGCGCACGTAGAGCTGGGGAACTTCCAGATCCAAAATCTGGCAGGCTTCCACCAGGGACTGGTGCAAATTGGGCAGCTGGCGATCGCTCACCTGCAAACTAGAGGCCAGATGGTCGAGGTGAAAGAACCGCTCCGCCAGGGGGGCCAGGGCCATACGCACGATCACATCTAGCCCCGGCAGCTGCTTCAGCGCGCGGGTAGCTTCGAGGTCGAGGGGATGACGAAACTGGTCGGCGCGCAGCCCTACCAGAAGGGTTTTGCCGGTCATAGTTTACGAGCTATTCAATAACTTCTATCGTAGCTTGGCGAAACAGGCTTCGCTGGCGGTGAGTTTCCTTTGGGCCCCTAAGTTCGCTACCATACCCCTCTGACTGACGTAGCTATCGCCTGATGTCTGCCCCGAGGAAACGCCGTGACCCCCCAGGAATTTGGTTTGCTGTTGATTTCGGTCATTGCCAGCTCCTTCGGCCAGCTTTTTCTTAAGCTGGGGGCCTTGCAATTGGGCAGAGTAACCGGCGCTAATGCCCTCAGCCACATTTTGAGCATTGCTACTACGCCCGCTCTGCTGGCAGGGCTTGCCGCTTACGGAGTCGGGGCAATTACCTACATCCTGCTGCTGACCCGGGTCAACTTGAGCGTAGCGGCACCATCGGCTTCGCTGATTTACTTTGCCTCGGTCATCATTGGCGTGGTTGTTTTTAAGGAAGATTTATCTTTTGGGCGTCTGGTAGGGCTGGGGCTAATTATGGGTGGTGTGGTGCTAGTCGCCTCACGCTAACGCTGCGTCGGGTCAGACTAGCGCTACCCTTACGGCACTGGCATCTTCACTTGATGGTGGCAAGGGCAACCCCGACAATGATGCCAGCCCTGGCTTTAAAGCAGCCAAGCCGAAGCAACGCCCAGGCCTGATCCTCAGCCTATGATTGTGACCGTAGCCAGCTTTAAAGGAGGCGTGGGCAAGACGACCACCGCCATTCACCTGGCTGCCTTTTTGCAGGGCTACGCCAAAACCCTACTGATCGATGCCGACCCCAACCAGTCGGCCTTAGCCTGGGCCAGCCGGGGCGAGCTGCCCTTTTTAGTAGTTGACCAATGGCAGGCAAGAGAAATTCCCACTCCCCATGGCCACGTGGTCATCGACACCCAGGCCCGCCCGATCGCCGACGACCTGGCCCTGCTGGCGGCCTCCTGCGACCTGCTGGTGCTGCCCACTACCCCCGACATTCTGGCCCTCGATGCCCTGGCGCTGATGGTGCAGCACCTAGCCGGGCTGCCCATTGCCCCCTACCGCATTCTGCTAACCATGATTCCGCCCTACCCTAGCCGAGCTGGGGTCGAGGTGCGAGACATGCTGACTACGACCAAACTGCCCTTGTTTGAGGGAGGCATTCGCCGCTATGCCGTTTTTCAAAAAGCGGCCCTGGCCGGTACGGCAGTCTATGACGTCAAAGACCCGAAGGCTGAGCTGGGTTGGCAAGACTATGTGGCCGTTGGTAAGGAGGTTTTGGCCTACGCGCCGGGGTGATGGGATGAGTGGATGGGGGAATGGGGAAATCCTTAGATTTTTGCCTTTTGCCTCGACTCACCTCCCTCACCTTCTTTAACCCCCTCACCTTCCTCACCTTCTTTCCCCCCTCCCCGACGCTAACCCGCCCCAATCCCTACGGTTCTCACCACCTTTGACAGATTAGAGGCTCATTAACAGTTCGTTACAATGAGCCTATTGGATAGGGAATGGGTCTCACGATTCGCTCTCCTATCCTCAGGCTTTAAATGAGAGGTGCCCGATGAACGGCAACTTACGGGTGGGGAATCTATTTGGCATTCCCTTTTATGTGAATGTGTCTTGGTTTTTGGTGCTGCTGCTGGTGACTTGGCAGTACGGCAGTGGTCTGGCAGCAGCATTTCCGCAGCTGGGTGGGTCGCTGCCCTGGGTACTGGGGCTGGGTTCGGCGCTAACACTGTTCGCCTCGGTGCTAGCCCACGAACTGGGGCACAGTTTTGCGGCGATGAAGCAGGGCATTGGGGTTAACTCGATTACGCTGTTTTTGTTCGGCGGCTTGGCGGCTCTAGAGAAAGAGTCAGATACGCCGAAGGGGGCGTTTTGGGTGGCTATTGCCGGTCCCCTGGTTAGCTTTGCCCTATTTGGCCTCTTCTCTATTGCTGGGTTAGTCTTGCCTCTCTCTGGCCCAATGGCGGGCATTGTGTCGCTGCTGGCCTACATCAACCTGGCCCTGGGTGCTTTTAACCTCATCCCCGGTTTGCCGCTGGATGGTGGCAACGTGTTGAAGGCGATTGTGTGGCAGATTACTGGTGAGCCCCACAAAGGTATGGTGTTTGCCAGCCGCGTGGGTCAGGTGCTGGGCTGGACGGCGATCGCCCTGGGTGTTGGCTCTATCCTAGGCATCAGCCCCGTGGGTAGCTTTTGGACGCTGCTGATTGGCATCTTTCTACTGCAAAATGCTAACCGCACCGCGCAGTTTGGTACGGTGCAGGGCCGCTTAGCTGGCCTGACGGCCAAAGATGCCCTGGCCCAAGACAGCCCGGTTGTAGATGCCAATACGTCTCTGCGAGAGTTTGCTGACAATGCTCTGCTGGCCGCGCCTTCGGCCTGGCGCAAGTTTTTGGTGGCCGACGAAACGGGTCTGCTGGTAGGTACGGTGCTTGTCGATGCCCTCAAGCAGGTGCCCCGCGAACAGTGGGCTGACACCACCGTGGCGGCCATTATGGAATCTGCTGGTGACATCGTGACGGTGGGTGCCGAGCAGCCGCTGATGGAGGTCATCAAGACCCTAGAGACCCGGAAGATTCAGGCGCTGGCGGTGATTGGTAACGATGGCTCTCTGGCGGGTCTGCTAGAGAAGACCTCGATACAGGCGCTGCTGCAATCGCCCCAGGCGGCCTAACCGCTGCTAAAGCCCATTAACTCAAACGCGGATCAGATTTGTCTGGTCTGCGTTTTTTGCGATCGGGCTGCTGATGTAAAGCAGCTCCCAATTTCCTACTATGGTTCTACAACCGCTTAGCTTGGGGAGTCTTCTCTATAGACTGGTTAACCAAAGCCCACGGCCTCACCTCACAGAAATTGACCTGATGTGGAAAAACCGCCCCGCCAAGAATGCCATTTGGTTGCCCTAGCACTTCCTGATATCTTGAAATGCAGATTTCTCTTACTACCTATCAAATTGTCGCCGGAGCGCTAATTAACGCAACGGCTGTTATTATTGGTGCTTCACTTAATGTATTTTATGCACCTTGGCTGCAATGTAAGCGCGATAACGAAAGATGGGCAAGAGAGAAGCTTTATGATTTGCATTCTGAAGCTTACGAAGCCTTAACCAATCTACTAAAGTCGGTTGCGGCTATTAATACATTGCAAGCAAGCGAAGTATCTTCTGAATTTTATGCCTCAGTTGGTGCGTTAAGTCGCTTGAGGCTGGCTTATGAAAACGATAGCGCAAAAGAAATATTGTCAATTGAAAATGACCTTAGATCAGTCTACAAAGGCTTTCTGATTCAAAAAAGAGAGCTAGAAAATCTAGAAGATTTAAGACAAAGGCTATTTGTCATTACCCAAAGTGACTCAAGACTAAAAGATCTATTCAATTAGGAGAGACTAATGAGTACAGCAGAGAGCATTTATGAACTCGTAAAAACGCTACCTGAAGAAGAGGCTAGCTTGGTTCTAGAATTTGTGGAGTTTTTGCGCCAACGCACTCAGTTTAAAGTGAAGTCTCTAACGGCTTCTAACGTTGGCGGGTTTCAAGCCGTATCTTTAAACACTAAGGGCTTCAAATTTGATCGAGATGAAGCGAATGAGCGCTAAAGCATTTCTCGATACTAACATTATTATCTATGGCTATTCCCAAGATGAGCCAGACAAACAGCGGCGTGCCCGGAAGTGTGCCCAAGCCAACCAATCCTGGATTAGTACTCAAGTTTTAAATGAAACCGTTAACACTCTAAAACGCAAGTTTTTGCTAGATTATCGCCAAATTGGTACTGTTGTTGATGAGCTGAACCAGCAGTATCAGCTAGCGATAGTTTCAGTGGAAACTATTCACAAAGCTTTAGAGGTTGCCCAACGCTACCAATATAGTTACTTTGATAGTCTCATCATTGCCAGTGCGCTTGAAGTTAGGTGCGATCGCCTCTATAGCGAAGACCTTCAAGGTGGCCAAAAAATAGACAACGTACTCACTCTCATCAATCCATTTAGAGACATCTAGAAGCGAGCAAAAGCTGGCAGGGGTCAGGGGCCTTTCAAGGTAATGACCAACCGATCAGTGGCCTCAAAGGCACCTGACCCCTGAGTAGGCTTAACCTAGCTGCCGATCGCGCACCAGCAAGCTAAACACCTCCCCCTGCTCTGGGGTAATCAAAATCCCCGAGTCGGGGATGGTAAACAGGCGGCTCCATTCCAGGCGTTCGGCGTAGCTCAGCAGATGCAGGTGGTTGATGGCTCCCTGCACCCCCTCGGTTGAACCAATCACCAGATGGCGCAATCGCTCTCGCCCTGGCTGGGGGCTGGGGTTGCCAAGGAGCAGGGGATGCAGATCTCTGGGTTCTTGAAGAACCCAGGGATCTTGGCGGGTAAAACACAACATAATCGGGACTCCTTATGAACGGTGGGTAAGGAATCCCAAAAACTTGGCCACCCCAGACGTTGTGCAGTTCGGGGCGGCCTAAGCAATAATAGCCTCAGCCTCCGAGACAGCCGTTATCTGCCTTGGGGGTTAGCCGCTGGTTGGTGTCCCCACACCTTCCAGTGGCGCTTGACCAAATTTTTGGGAAGTTTAGACTGCACGCATACAGCCTTAGCTCAGTAATTTAATTGAATCTAGCATTCGGCGCAAGTAAGAATTGTTACCATTGCTCGAAACCTTGTGGTTAGAAATCGGGTTCTTTGGTCTAATGCACTTAACCTCCCCGATGCCAGAGAGTAAGGTGCTGTACACCCCCGGTAACCCACCCAATTGGGTCGGCTCAATGGCTTCACAACGGCTAAAGGTTTGCCTTTCAACTCGCTACTTTCAGCGGCCGGGAGGTGTAACAGGCGTATTCAGACGATAATGAAATCCTGCCGTCAACCCAGCAAGACCCTTGCCTCCCGAAAACCCAAACCCCATCGAGCATCAGAACGTTCCCGTCGCCCACCAGGGCCTCCACGAGTTTTTGTATAGTGCGGCTGACGAACATGCGGCCAGTACCGCCGATACCCCAGCCCTAGAAGCCACGGTAGACACTCCCATGGCCGTGCAAGACTGGTGCGACCTGGCCCAAAATGCCAAAGTAGCGGGCGTCTATGCGGTGCTCGATCGCGATCGCCAGACCCAGTTTATTGGTTACTCCCGCAATGTCTCTCTTTCCCTGCGGAGTCATCTCACTCAAAAGGGAGAAGTCGTTTGTGCGCTGGTGAAAGTGCAACCGTTCCAGTTTCCCAAACGGGACGCCATGACCGCACTCCAGGCCCAATGGATTGCGGCATTGCCCAGCCCACCCCCCGGCAATGTAGACGGCACTTGGGCCGCAACCATTCGCGAAGCCGCAACTCAGGTAATGTCTGCGGCAGAGCGAGACGCCTACGAAGAGAAAAAGCTGAAGCTCCGTCGCGCCATGGCCGATGGTTCGCTATCGCAAGAGCCGGAGCAGGCCGCTGACCCAAAGACGTCACCCGCAGACTTAGCGGCAGCGATGACGAACGATAACTGGAGTGCTTTAATCCGCGAGCAAACTCAGGAAACCCATCCTTAAAATCTAGGATTTGTAGGGGCGTAGCATGCTACGCCCCTACAAATCGGGGGTATTCATTCGGGATTTGGTACGAATCAAAAATTCAACGTCTCTCGTAGGGACGTAGGCGCAGCCAGGCTAAAGGCTTTATGGCCGGTTGCCCCAGCCCAAGTTCATGCCTCAATTTAGCAACGCCAAACTAGCTTCTGCCCAGGATCGGTGAAAGACGAGCGGAAAGAATTTTGACGCCGATTTAGAGTTAATCTTGCGGCGTAGAATCAATGAGCAAGTCCGAGAAAGTCTATGGGGCAACAACTGGCATCAACCGGGTTTGGCGGCGGCACGATTGCGGTTAGGGGGGCATTGTTAGATTTTGTAAGGGATCCCTTCTATAGCCCTGATGCCGAGGCGGTGCGCTATGTTGCCGATGGGTTGTTATTGGTGCGCGATGGGCACATTGAGGCGGCGGGAACTTACCAAGATCTGGAATCTAGCCTGGGCGATCGCCCCCTGGTCGACCACACCGGCAAGCTGATCACCCCCGGCTTGATCGACACCCACATCCACTACCCCCAAACCGGCATGATGGCCGCCTACGGCGAGCAGCTGCTGGAGTGGCTCAACCGCTACACCTTCCCCACTGAAGGCAAGTTTGCCGACGCGGCCTACGCGCGGCAGGTGGCCGAGGTGTTCTTAGATGAGCTGCTAAAAAACGGCACCACCACGGCTCTAGTGTTTGCGGCCGTGTTTCCGGCCTCGGTCGATGCTTTTTTTGAGGCTGCCGAAGCTCGTCGCCTGCGCATGATTAGCGGCAAGGTGATGATGGATCGCAACGCCCCCGACTACCTCAGCGACACCGCCCAGTCCTCCTACGACGACTCCAAAGCGCTGATTGAGAAGTGGCAC
>DASQNN010000207.1:0-1549 GCA_035644955.1 Nodosilinea sp.
GGGAACGTCATTGGTGGTGCAGGGTGGCTTTAGGAACGCAATGGCAAAGGAGCAGAAGTTCTTAACGCATTTGGCTGCCGCATTTTGCCTTCAATGCGAGCCCAGCTTCATCATAGGGTCAGGGTTTCTGAAGTAGTATTAGAAACTACCGAACTTCCCTAACCATTTAATAATTCCTTAACATAGGACCGATCATAACACCTACCGCCTTTCTCGCAGGGGACTCTGAATGCCCCTAGAAACTAAGGGCATTGGGGGGCGATCGCCGACCGTCCAGCGTCGTTACTCAGGGCTAAGATCAGGCCTCGCTATCTCCGGCCAACCGGTGCTCGATCGCGCAGCGCCAGGTTTGAGCTAGGGGGGCAACCGTATCGGCAATCACAACATGTCCGTCCTGGGTAGACAGGGATAAGGCATCGCCCTGCACCGTGCCGAGTTGCTGCCAAGCACCGGCTAGCTGGTCATTCAGATAGGCCTCCCACGGCGCTTGCTGCTCGCGGCTGACCGAGACTAAAATTCTGGCGCCGCCCTCGCCAAACAGCAGCCGATCCCATCGTTGGGCCGTCTGGTTGGCGGCCAGGGGCAGCTGAATCGCGGCTCCATGACCGCTGCTGATGCAGGATTCTGCCAGGGCCACCGCTAGCCCTCCCTCGGCGCAGTCGTGGGCCGATCGCACCCAGCCCTGGGCAATGCCGTGGCGACAGGCCGCCTGCACCTGCTTTTCTAGGGCCATATCAATGACGGGGGGGTGCCCAGTAGCCGCACCGTGGATGGCAGCCAGATACTCTGACCCGCCCAGGGTGACCAGGGGTTTGCCATCTAGGGCTGCCGCTGTCGTCTGCTCAACAGAGACACCTAGTAGATAGATCACGTCCCCGTCCTGCTGCCAGCTCTGGCCGCAGGTGAGGTTGAGATCTTCGATCAGTCCCACCATGCCAACGACAGGAGTGGGGTAGATGGGCTGGGGGTTGCCCTGGCTATCTACGGTCTCGTTATAGAGCGAGACGTTGCCGCCGGTCACCGGGGTTTCAAACTCGCGGCAGGCATCGGCTAACCCCCGGCAGGCTTCGGCCAGTTGCCAGTAGCCCACCGGCTTCTCTGGACTGCCAAAGTTAAGGTTATCGGTGACGGCCAGGGGCAGCGCGCCGACGCAGCTAAGGTTGCGGGCGGCTTCGGCTACGGCGGCTTTGGCCCCCTCATAGGGGTTGAGGTAGACGTAGCGGGCGTTGCAGTCGACGGTGGCGGCTAGGCCCCGCTGCACAGTCCCAGGCTGGTATCCCGGCACGGTTTCTAGGGGCCGCAGCCGAATGACAGCGGCATCTCCCTGGCCTGGGCGCTGCACGGTGTTGTTTTGCACCTGGTGGTCGTACTGGCGGTAGACCCACTGCTTAGAGGCGATGGTGGGCTGGCCCAGCAGCCGGTGAAGAATCTCAGTCCAAGAGGTTTCTTCAGCTGTAGCGAGGGTGATCCCAGCAACCGAACAGGCGGGCAGGCTGTCTTCGCGCCAGGCCCAGGCTTTTTGGGCGTAGTCGGGCGGTTCGCTCAGCAG
>DASQNN010000208.1:0-5736 GCA_035644955.1 Nodosilinea sp.
TCGGCCAGGCCGTCATTGTGGTGCAGTGCGGCAGCCGACCACTCGGCCTAGTCGTAGACCAAATTCAAAACGTAGAGGCGATCGCCCCTAGTAGCATCACTGCGGCCCTCGAAACTCCCTACTTTGGCTGTGCAGAGCACCCTCTGACGATCGGGTTCGCCCGCCAGGGAGACACCGTCATTATCTTGATAGACCCAGTGGCTTTGGGGCAAGGCTCCCCCAGTCTAGCCCCGTCTTCCCCAGTTGCAGAAGTTGAGAGCAACCGCTTCATGGCGCAGTTTAGCCCTGGCGATCGCCAGGTGCTAGAGGCTCGAGCCGCTGGGTTAATCCAGCTGATTGCCGACGAAAGCACGTCAGATCTGTCAGCCTTGGCGGTCATCGGCCTAGAAGGCGAGCGCTTTGCCCTAGGGTTAGAGACCGTGCACGAATTTGCTGAAGTGCCTCAAATTACTCCCATTCCCTGCTGCCCAGCGCACATTGTGGGAAACATAAATCTGCGCGGTGAGATTTTAACCCTAGTCGATGTGCGTCACTTTTTGAATTTGGCTCCAGCAGCCCCTCTCCAGCCTAAAACAGCGGTGGTTATGCGGCTCGGTTCCTTAGTAGCAGGGGTCGTGATTGACGATGTTTTCGACGTGATTTATTTAAATGCTTCGGAGATAGCGGCAACGCCCACCGCCGTTCACTCCAGCAACAACCCATATCTCAAAGGATTTGCTCAGCACGGCGACTCTATGCTAACCCTTTTAGATCTGCCCAAATTGCTGACTGAAGGCGAGCTCGTTGTCAATTATTCGGACTAATCGGACCAATTAACCATGAAAAACTCCTTAGACCTAAACCCTAACGTTAATACGTTTGGCCTTTTTTCTTCATTCCCTCTACAGAGAGATACCGTGAGCAAACGCAAGTTTTGGAAGCTACGCCACTGGATTATACTGGGCTACTCCATACCAGTACTCGCGCTTATGGTATCTGCGGGTATGGCAGTGGTTAATGTGCGCCAGCTTGTCATTATTTCTAAGGAACTTAAATATGCTTGGGAAGTCAATGAAAAAATTGACGATATCAACCTAAATGTTCAACTTATGGGCCGTACTACCCGCGGCTATTTACTCCAGAGAAATCCGACTTCGTTAGAGCACTTTGATGAAGCCAAAACAAACTATCTGGCTGTGGTTGATGAGCTAGAGGTTCAACTCGCAAACGAAGAACAGCGGCAAAATCTGGCCCAGGTGACAACTCTGGTTAATGAGTTTATTACTGTGCATGAAGGCGTGATCGACCTAGCCACTCAAAATCCGACCGTAGCGGGCGGAGAAATTTGGCAAGAAAGCAACGGGCGGGCTGTAACCCGCGAACTTACCAACCTGTTGACCGCCATGGGAGAGATTGAAGATGAGACTGTCGCTAGAGATGAAGCCATCCAGGCGGCCGCCCTACGGCGGCTGCAATTTACCTTGCTGACAGCGGCTACCCTCTCGTTACTGCTATCGGCCCTGATTGGCACCTTAGTGGTGATCAAGGCCTCAGGCATTATGAACCGGGCGGCGGGCGACATTGTTAGCTCAGCCAGCGAAATTGCCACCAGTGTTGAACAGCAGGAGCGCAGCAGCAGCCAACAGGCTGCTTCCGTAAGCGAAACCAGCACCACTATGGATGAGTTGGGGGCTTCGTCACGCCAGTCGGCAGAGCAGGCTGAAGCCGCCGCCGCCGGTGCCCAACAGGCTCTAGCCCTGGCCGAAGGTGGCACCCGCGCCGTTGAACGTAGCCTCGACGGCATGGGTGATCTAAGCGAGAAGGTGAACGCGATCGCCGATCAGATCCTCCGGTTGAGTGAGCAAACCAATCAAATTGGCGGCATTTCTAGCTTGGTCAGCGATTTGGCCAACCAAACCAACATGCTGGCCCTCAACGCTGCCGTCGAAGCGGTGCGCGCAGGCGAGCACGGCAAGGGCTTTGCGGTCGTCTCTGGCGAAATTCGCAAGCTGGCCGATCAAAGCAAAAAATCGGCCGAGAAAATTAACGCCCTGGTGGCCGACATTCAAACCGCTATCAACTCGACGGTGATGGTCACCGACGAGGGCACCAAAACCGTCGAAGAGGGAGTCAGAATTGCCGAGGAAACCGCCAATGCTTTTGCGGGGGTGGCCGAGGCGGTCAACAACGTGGTGCTCAACAGCCAGCAAATCTCCCTCAACGTGAAGCAGCAGGCGGTTGCCATTCAGCAAGTGGTGAGCGCCATGAACAGTCTCAACACCGGAGCCCAAGAAACTGCCCACGGCATTACCCAAATTAAGGTTGGCACCCATCAGCTCAACGAGAGCGCCCTACAGCTCAAGGTGGCTATTTAAGCTGCTTTCCCCTTCCTAACAGCTTAAACGTCGAGGCTGAGGAGAAGACGTTTCCGTGGGTTATACCCACTCACCTGCCCCTGCAACCCATGCCCCATCGGAGGGAAGCGCTCTGCCATGATGATTGACGACACCGAACTCCGCGACATTTTTAAGACCACCAGCGAGGAACGCTTGCAGGCCCTTGACGAGGGGCTGCTGCACCTCGAAAACCACCCCAATGACTCAGCTACCCTCGAAGCCTTGATGCGGGAGGCCCATTCCCTAAAGGGCGACGGCAACATGCTCGGAATTACCGATTTGGGTAAGGTAGCCCACCAGATTGAGCATATTTTTGGGGCCATTGGCCGCGGCGAGCAAACCCTCTGCGCGGAGCTGTTTGACCGGCTCGCCCACGGTGTAGCGGCTATGCGCCAGCTCGTCCACGCTGCGGTGACGGGCGAAGCCGCCGAGGTGGAGGTATTTTACGTGCTGGCTAAGCTGATGGGGGCAGAAGCCGCTCCACCGGCTTCGGTCCTGACCCTGGAGGTGGACGATGCTATTTTCGATGGCGCGAGCGCTGCTGTGGGCACCAATGGTACAGGCCCTAACCATGTCGTCCCCACTAAGTCGTTAGCGATCGAGCGAGAGTCAACCAGCCAAAACGGTACGGCACTGACCGCTGCCCCTGTGGTCGCGCCTGGCCTTAGCGATCGCTACATTACCGACAGCGAACTGCGCGATATTTTCAAGACCACCAGCGAAGAGCGCCTGCAAACCCTCGACGACGGACTGCTCCACCTTGAAAAGCACCCCGACGACTCAGCCACCCTCGAAGCACTCATGCGCGAGGCCCACTCCCTCAAAGGCGATGGCAACATGCTCGGGGTCACCGATCTCGGCAAGGTCGCCCACCACATAGAGCACATCCTCGGCGACCTCCTGCGCGGCGAAGCAGCACTCTCGGCGGAGCTATGCGATCGCCTCTCCCATGGCCTAGTCGCCATGAAGCAGCTAGTGCACGAAGCCACCACTGGCGAACCCACCGGCATCGACCTGTTCTCCGTCCTCGCCGAACTCATGGGTGCCTTCCCCAGCCCCCAAACCGCTAGCCTCACCGCTGACCCCATCAGTGACCCTTCCCCATCCTCCGATCTACTCCATCACCCCGCAGAACCAGCCCTAGATTCTCATTACCCCACCCCCTCATCTACCCCACCCTTAACCCCTTCCCCCCCTCACTCACCCACCCCCTTACCCCCCGACAATTCCCTAGATCCCGACCTTACCAACACCACCAACTACCGCATCGAAACTATCCGGGTTTCCACCCAGAGCCTTGACGCCCTGATGACCCAGAGCGGTGAGCTCACGGTTACCAAAATTCGCGTGGCCCACCGGTTGGCCGAGATCGACGCCATCAGCAACCTGTGGGAAGAGTGGAGTCGCGATTTTTTGATGAGTCGCTTTCTGCTTCACGATGCCCAGCAGGGTAAGCCCGTCTGGCAACAGCTCGACAGTTTTCGGAATCGTACCGAGCAGCACCTGGAGCAGTTTGGGGCCCTGGTGCACCAGCTCAGCAGCGCCCTCCACGCCGATACTACTCGCCTCGAGACCATCACCGACAGCCTGGAGGAGGGCATTCGTACCCTGCGACTGCTGCCGCTGTCTACTCTCTTTAACTTGTTTCCTCGCCTGGTGCGCGATCTGGCCCGCCAGGAGGGCAAAGCGGTGCAGCTGTTGATTGAAGGGGGCGACACTCGCGCCGACAAGCGCATTCTTGAGGAGATGAAAGACCCACTGCTGCATATGATTCATAACGCCATTGACCACGGCGTTGAGTCGCCCGCAGAGCGCCTGCGGCAGGGCAAACCTGAAGTGGCAACCATCACCCTGCGTGGCTATCGCACATCGGCTGGCATCAGCATTGAAGTAAGCGACGATGGCCGTGGGCTCGACGTGGAGTCTATCAAGCAAGCGGCCGTACGCCGGGGGTTGTACCGTCCAGAAGAACTAGATCTACTGACTGCCGCTCAGATTCAAGGGCTAATTCTCAGTCCTGGGTTTTCGAGCCGCACCCTGGTAACCAAGATTTCCGGTCGCGGAGTCGGCCTAGATGTACTCCGCACCAACGTCGAGCGGCTCAGGGGCAGTATCGATGTCCAGTCGAAACCGGGCGAGGGCTGCACCCTCCGCATTCAGCTGGGCACTACCCTATCCACTGCCCACGTCCTGCTGGTGGCGGCGGGGGGTCAAACCTTTGCCCTGCCCGCCGAGTTTGTGAAGACAGCCTGCCTGGTGCAGACCAGTGAGATCTTTACTCTGGAGGGCCACAACGCGATCAGGCACGGCGATCGCCCCCTCTCAGTGGTGTGGCTGTCCGATCTGCTGGGGCTGCCGAGGGTCGAGCCTAAGCAGCGGGGGCGGTGGCACAACTCCGACCGAGGAGAACTACCGCAGCAGCGGCACGCCTGCATTATTTTGCAGTCTGGCCCAGATTGCCTAGGCCTCTTCGTCGAGGCGCTACTGGACGAGCAGGAGGTGGTGCTCAAACCCCAAAGCCAGTTGCTCAAGCGGGTGCGCTATATCTCTGGGGCCACTATTTTAGGCACTGGCGATGTCTGCATGGTGCTCAACCCCCAGGATGTGATCGGGGCAGTACGCCAGCGGGGTAGTTGCCTAGCGCTGCCGGAGGCTAGCCTGAGCGAGACTGCGACTCCGCCCATAGCCCGCCCCCGGTGCATTCTGCTGGTGGAAGACTCGATCGCCACCCGCACCCAGGAAAAACGCATTTTAGAATCGGCGGGCTACGAGGTGGTGACAGCGGTGGATGGCCTAGACGGCTTTAACAAACTGCAGACGAGGCCCTTTGACGCCGTCGTGTCTGATGTGCAGATGCCCAATTTAGACGGCCTGGGCCTCACCCAGCGCATTCGGCAGCAGCGCGAATACAGCGAACTACCCGTGGTGCTAGTGACCACCCTGGCCAGTGAGGACGATCGCCGCAGAGGGGCCGAGGCGGGAGCCAACGCCTACATCACCAAGGGCAGCTTTACTCAGGATATGCTATTTGAAACCCTCAACCGACTGATTTAGCAGCCTTTGAGTCACCTCTACAGGCTGGCCAGCCGTCTTATACCAATCGTCCATGCCGCTGGCGCGGCACCCCCAACGATAAAAATCTATTTTTAGAGCAAATCCGAATCACATAGCCCCGATTCCCAAAAGGCCAAACCGTAGGGGCGTAGGCGTAGCCGAGCCAGAGGCTCTATGGCATTCGCCCGGTTAAATCGGGGGTAACCAAGCAGGATACTGACGTTAATTTGTGGCTGAGTCGTTGGGCAGCAGCCTACCCATGACGGCTTTGAGCCGCTCCGGCTCGCAGGGTTTGGTCAAATAGCCG
>DASQNN010000209.1:0-1600 GCA_035644955.1 Nodosilinea sp.
GAAATGGCGTGGGCGGCAGCCAGGGTAGGAGCGGCCTTCTCAATTAGCCCCAGGGTGCCGGGGTGGGTGGGCTGGCTAGAGGTGCCCCCCTCGGTCTGAATGATGTCGGCCCCGGCGGCCACCAGCGCTTCGGCCAGGCTCACCTGCTCATCGAGGGCCAGAATGTGGGGCACCGTGACCGACAGGGTGATCTCAGGCAGCAGCTCGCGGGTGCGGCGGGTCAGCTCTAGCACCTCGGGCGCTTCGAACCGGCGACCCTGGGCATAAAACGCGTCGAAGTTGCCGATCTCGATCAGGTCGGCGCCAGCGGCGACGGGGGCAAGAAAGGCCTCGGCCTCGACGGCAGACACGCAGATGGGCAGAGTCGTGGCGGCCTTGGCCAGGCGCACCAGCTCGGCATCGGCGGCGATATCGACAAAGGTGGCACCGCCCTGGTCGGCGGCCTGCACCACGGCCACCACCCGCTGGGGGTCAAAGTTGGTCAGGCCGCTAATGATTTTAAGGGCGCTGCGGGTAGCGAGGGCGCGTTGTAAGTCAGAGCGCATAGGTCTATCTCTCAAAATTGGGCAGTGACCCGTCCAGCTTATCGGGCCTGGGCGGGCGCTAGTTTGACCTATTGTTGCACTGTTGGCCGAGTTGCGGATAGCCCCATGTTTTGAGTTCTTAGTTCTCAGTTTTGAGTTTTGAATTAACCAGTGAACTCAAAAGAGCACTTCTTTGCCGGGGGCAGCGTTAGCTAGCTTTAGCCGCAAACGCCGCAGCAGGCGTTGGGTATAGCTGACCCTCAGCGGCGACCAGTAATCTAGAGGTTGGAGTGCCTACCCCGGCAGAGAACGATTCGGCTACCGCCAAAAAAGACTCAGCCATAGGTACCAAACCCTTTGCGCTACTGGGTGACGCTCCCCAGTGTGCCCGTGTAGAATGGCCCAATATCCTGGCTGGTGGCTGAGTCTGGCAGCCATGGCCGCTGGTTTAGTGCAGCCCCGGCTCGATCTGGCTGATGGGCACAAAGCACTCGGTGGGCAGCAGCACGGGGCGATCGCCAAAAATCAGCTTGCCCCGGTGGGTCTTGGTGCTGATGGCAATGCCGATGGGGCGCTGCACATCGTCGGGGTGCACTTCGTAGTAGGTGCGATAAATTTGCCGGGCCGACTTCAGCAGGGCTGGGTTAAGCACCGCAGGTAGGGGGCCAGCCTCGGGCGGCTGGGCGGGCGGCTGGGCGGGCGGCTGGCTCGAAAAGGGGGGTTGCTGTAGACCGTACACGGCTCACCTGTGTGCTTATAGACTGACTCTAATCGATCTTTACCAGGGGCGGCAAACTCTAGAAAAGCTTCTAGGGAGAACTTTACGCCAGGGCACGCAGCAGGGCTTCGCCCATGGCTTTGCAACCCACCTGGGTCATGTTTTCAGACATGATATCGCCAGTTCGATAACCCTGATCTAAAACTGTTGTAACCGCCTGCTCAATGCGATCGGCGGCGGCGGGCTGGTCGAGGCCGTAGCGCAGCAGCATGGCGGCACTCAGCACCTGGGCCAGGGGGTTGGCCTTGTCTTGCCCAGCGATGTCGGGGGCCGACCCGTGGACGGGTTCGTAGACCCC
>DASQNN010000210.1:0-8854 GCA_035644955.1 Nodosilinea sp.
CGCCTCGCCCATGTCCGCCACCACCCGCGATGAGCGAATCATACATTTGGAGGGTACACAGCCCACATTGAGACAGTCGCCTCCCATCAGGCTTTTTTCGACCAGAGCAACCTTTAGGCCCAGGCCCAAGCCCGCCGCCCCTGCTGCCACCACCAGGCCAGCGGTACCGGCCCCAATCACTACCAGGTCGTAGCGCTGGGCAGGGGTTGGGTTCACCCAGTTGGTGGGCTGCACGTGGGATTGTAGGGCTTGGTTGTAGCGGTTGAGCGGCTGTAGGGCGGGTTTGAGGTTGAGGGAATGGGCGGTCATAGCTTAGAGGAGGTAACGGTTTGATGGAGAGTGGGCCAGGCCGGCAGGCAACCCGCAAGGTGACGATAGGTGAGCAGGTTGAAGGGCAGCCTGGCGAAAGGTAGGTGAGCAGCACAACCCTAAAGCCCGATCGCGCCACCCCTTGCCCCAACACTAGTCCTTACGGCTGCCATGGGGCGCATCTTATCATCGCGGGTTACCGGCCCTAGAGGCTGGAGCAGCACCTGGCTCAGCAGCCACACTGTGCCTGGCCAGCCTGAAAAGACCCTGAGAACCGTCTAAAGAAGGGTTAAGAGAAGGGCTCTGGAATTGCTCACGGTGGCCCCTGAGCACCAGACCTTTGACCTGGCCCGCCCTACGTCTATGAGCTGGTCAAAAGCGGGATGCTCTTGCCGCCTTTAGTTGCGGCTACCCCTGATGCTCTAGCAATTTTAGGGTGCCAAACTTTGGCGACCAAAACTCGCCCCGACTTTGAAAGAAAGCCACTTCCTTACATTTGCCACGACGATGCTCCAGCAGGGAACAGCGCAGCATGACTTTGTCTTGGCCGTCTTTGGTGTAGGTATAGCGCTCTAGCAATGCCCCGCAGACCGGGCAGGGATGGTCGGTAAACAGCTCTGAGTTCTGGGCCTGGCGCTGGGCCTGGGGCAGTTCGTAGCGTTTGGCCTTGGCATTCCAAAACATCACCGTGCTGCAACTCGGGCCGGAACACTTGAGGAAGTGCTTAGCTTTCATCTTTTTAGAACGGGAGGGAAGTTTGGTCATCGCCTCGCCGCAGGTGGGGCACTTGGTTTTGGTCGGTTGGCCATTGGCAGGCTTGGCCCTTGGGGCTGACGATCGCTCGGCCGGCATCGCCTCCGGTGCTGGGGAATGCTCGGCAAAGGTCGGCAGCGAGAGAAGTTGGGACTTGGCTTGGGCGATCGCCGGGGCAAAGTAACCCCGATTCCAGTCAATCAGATACGCCTGCCACTCTTGGTCGCCGGTGGCGATCGCGTCCAACGCCGTTTCCATTTGGGCGGTAAACTCCGACTGAATGAGATCGGGCAGCAGTTTCTCCAAGGCCCCATCCAGCTCCAGCCCCAGGGGCGTCGGCTTCAGTTTGCCCTGGTGCAGTTCCACATACTCCCGCTGCCGCAGAGTTTTAATGGTCGGGGCGTAGGTGCTGGGGCGGCCAATTCCCTTTTGCTCCATCAGCTTCACCAGCTTTGGTTCGCTGTAGCGGGGCGGCGGCTGCGTCTGTTTGGCATCCGCCTGGGCCTGCTGAAGCTGAAGGGCCTGCCCCTGGGTCAGCGCCGGCAGCACTGAGTCGTCGCTGATATTGTTCCAGTAGCGGGTGTACCCCGCAAATTCCAGCACCTGGCCTCGGGCTTCCCAGTAGGCGTCGCCCGACTGGGTGACAATCCGGGTTTTGCGCAGGCGAGCCGGGGCACACTGGGAGGCCACCGCCCGGTTCCAGATCAGCTCGTAAAGGCAAGCCTGCTCGGAGGAAAGCTCCCGCTGAAGGTGCTGGGGCAGGTGGGTAACATCGGTGGGGCGAATGGCTTCGTGGGCTTCTTGAGAGCCCTTGATTGCGCGGTGCTGGGTAGTTTTGCGGGGCAGGTTGGTGGGGTCGTGCTGCTGAAGGTACTGGCGCACGGTTTCGCAAAAGGCCGCCGAGAGCATCACCGAATCGGTGCGCATGTAGGTGATATGCCCCTTTTCGTAGAGCGCCTGGGCCACTTTCATGGTGTGCTCGGGGCTGAAGTGCAGTTTGGAGCCAGCGGCCTGTTGCAGGGTGGAGGTGACGAAGGGGGCCGGGGGCGATTGGGTGGTCTGTTTGCCTTCGATGTGCAGCACCCGATGGGGATGATTTTGAGCGATCGCCACCAGGGCATTGGCCCGTTCTAAAGACGTCACCCGCTCCGATTCTTTCTCCGTGCCGTTATCCTCCGCGCCCTTATCCTCCGTGCCTTTGGCCCCCGCGCCGTTGGCCTTCGGGTTTTTGGTAACCTTGCGCTGGGGCTGAGGGCTGCTGCGATAAAAGGCTTTGAACCCCTCCTGGTAGCTGACCCACACGCTCCAGTAGTCCTGGGGAGTAAAGGCCTGAATCTCACGCTCTCGGGTACAGAGCAAATGCAGGGTAGCGCTTTGCACCCGACCCATAGATTTTGCCCCATTGTTGAGCGGCCACACCACGTGGCGGCTACCCTTGTAGCCCACCAGCTTATCGAGGCAGTCGCGGGCGCGGCCAGCGGCGATCAGGCTTTGGTTGAGGGGGCGGGGCTGGGCGATCGCGGCTCTTACCGCCTGCGGCGTGATCTCGCTATAGACGACCCGCTGCGGATTTCGCAGGTTCAACGCCTGCTGCAGGTGCCAGCCGATGGTTTCGCCCTCGCGATCGGGGTCAGTGGCTATGTAGACGCGATCGGCAGCTTTGACCGCCTGACGCAGTTCTGAGAGCACTTTTTTGGAGCGGGCATCGCGGGGTTGGTAGCGACAGTCAATCGAGCCCGACCCCAGGTCAAAGCCAAGGGCATCTTCGCCATCGTTGGCCAGTTCGCGCACGTGGCCCATGCTGGCCTTGATTACCCAGCCAGAGCCTAGGATTTGCCCCAGTTTCTTCACCTTGCCCGGACTTTCAATCAAGAGCAGATTGGACATGGTTTCCTCGACTATCCGGCAGGAGTAGGGATGGGCTAGCTCAATAGTACACCTGAACTCAGTATTCTTGGCGTGATGTTCCTACTCCTGCCTTAGGCGCTGGAGCTCAATGGCGCCCCGTTCACCCACTGGCTATCGAACTCAATCAACCCCTGAGATTTATTGCTGAAGTCTATAGATAAAACAGTTGTTTATAAGCCTTTCTTATCAAAAAAATCGAAAATTCCAGTCCTACTTTCTCAGCCAAAGGGGTTGCTTCAGCTAAAAATCGGTATAGACTTATTCGTATGGAAAAAGAGCTTGCAATTGAAATAAATCAATACTATCTCTCAGCCATTGTTTCTAACCCCATTTTTTAATTGCTGAGCTGGTGAAGTGCCGCTCCCCCCTTAGAGGTCCCCAAGCCTTTCATAACCCGTTCACCCTAGCTACCAGTGTTCTCCAGTGCGGAGGGTGCTGAAGGAGGTTCTATGTCTGATTTCTCAAGAGTGACCCGCTGCAAATTCTTGGTGACCGCCGGGATGTCGGCGGCGGGGTCAATGTTATTAAAGGGCTGCTTAGGATAATCCGCCCTCGGCTACTACGGCTGGCACGGCTACAGCGATCTCAACCCCTGGTTCCGTCACCGCTGGCCGATATTTCCAAAGATTCCTCGCGCGGCATTGAGACCTTTTTCAATGGCATCAAGTTTGACCCCGCTAAACCTGAGGCGTACCTCAGCAGCCTCCCAATCAAGCGGGTCTAGGAGGAAAGAGGTGGATAAGTGGAGGGGTAGATGAGTGGATGCGTAAGAGGGTAGAGCAAGAAGCAAGTCGTTTACCCCTCCACCCGCCCACTCAATTACCCATCCCCCTCTCCTCCCCCAGCACTGGTTCAGAGAGAGATGACCAGAGGCAAGAGCATAGGGCCTCCATCGCCAACAGCAGCCCTATTCCCCCTTGCCTCGGTGTCTGAACCAGCCTACCTCGGTCGGTCTCCCCAAAGAAAGGCCGGGGTAGGTTTTCTCCTCCAGACCATTTCAGATTCAGTCAATCCACAGCAGGTAGAGACATAAGTAGGGCAAGATTTAGAACCTCAGAGTTGAGTCCCTGCGATACCTCCATCGGCAGAACAGGGGTCTAAACCGATGATCGGCAAATCCTTTCTGCTGGGTTCAGGGCGGCCAATGTTACGTTTGCGCCCTATGAGAGCGACGGTTCCTGGTCGTAGGCCGAAGGACGTGCGGAGCGGGGGGCTGGGGACATTTCGATTATCCCCAGCGGCAACTCTGGCTCCCCACCTCCATCAGTATCGCGACCAAATTATGGAAGACCCGCAGTACTACCAGCTACGCAACCACGCCCTCAACTTTCTCTATAATCGCTTTGCCCACGATGAAGGAGTTTAGAATGGCTGACCCTCGCGACTGGTTTGCTGGCCGGGTGGCGGTGCTTGCCACCATGCACCGCAAAGAGCAGGCGATCGCCCCCCTGCTCGAAGCCCGGCTGGGGGTCACGGTGGTTGTGCCCCCAGAGTTCAACACCGACAGCTTTGGCACCTTTACCGGCGACATCAAGCGCCCGGCCGACCAGCGCACCACCGCTCGGCTCAAGGCCGCCGCCGCCCTGCGGCAAACGGGAGAAAGCCTGGCGATCGCCAGTGAGGGCAGCTTTGGGCCGCACCCGCAGATTCCCTTTGTGGCCTGCGATCGCGAAGTAGTACTGTTGCTCGACCAGCAGCACCAGCTTGAAATCCTCGGCGAGGCCCTTTCCACCGATACCAACCACCGCAGTCAAACCGTCCACAACCCCGACGAAGCTCTGGCCTTTGCCAAATCCGTGGGCTTTCCCAGTCATGGCATCGTCGTCCAAGCTGAGGCAGTCGGCACCGTGATCGCCAAGGGCATTACGGTGCCAGAGGAGCTGATTGCCGCCGTTGAGCAAGCGGTGCAACAGTCTCCCAGTCGCCAAGCCCGCCTTGAAACCGACCTGCGAGCGCTTTACAACCCCACTCGAATGGGGGTGATTGCCCAGGCCACCGAAGCGCTACTCAAGGTTATTTCCCAGGCTTGCCCCGCCTGCGGTTGCCCCGGATTTAGTGAGGTAAAACGCTGGCCCGGCTTACCCTGTGGCCAGTGTGGCACCCCTACGCCCATGACCCTTTCGGTCCGATACCAGTGCCAGCAATGCCAGTACCAACAAGACGACCGCTGCCCTAACTCACCGCCCGTGGCAGACCCCAGCTGCTGTTTCTACTGCAATCCGTAGCGTCTTTAAGGATCCCGGCGTCAACTGATCGCTGTCAGGTCAGTTGACTAAGCCTTGAGGTCCCTATGTCACTGATTATCTCTCTTTGGGTACAGTGAACAATCTGGATCTGGCCTGTAGTCTTTAGGGGCAAGAAAATCAGGAAGGATCAGTGTAGAAATGGCACTGGAAATGGCAGAGCAAGCTCAGGTTTTAACCCTTGAAAATTCTGAAATCAGGCTGGTCGTTCGCCCTGACCTAGGGGGACGAATTGATCAGTTAGACGACCTCAAAACCGGGCATTCCTGGCTCTGGCATCCGCCCCACTACAATGCCGAAAAAACGCGATCGCTGACCGTTGGTGTCTCCTTTGATGATTACTGGACCGGTGGGTGGGATGAAGTGTTTCCCAACGATGCCGCCGGAACTTTTCAGGGAAGAAACCTGGCCGACCACGGCGAACTGTGGTCACAGCGGTGGAAGGTTTTAGCAGAGACACCCCTTAGCCTTACCCTAGGGTACCAATGTCAGACCGTTCCCATTTGGGTAGAAAAGATTATTCAAGTCGATGAAAATCGGCCAGCGGCGAGTCTGGTCTACAACTTTCAAAATCAGTCCGAGGAACAAATTCCGTTTTTATTTAAACACCACGCCGCGATCGCTATCGAAGCGGGAGATGAGATTTTACTACCCGACTGCTGGGTCGAGCCAGCATTTTTAGAATTTAGCAAAATCATCAGTCAGCCGGGAAAAACCCGCTTTCCTAAGGCGATCGGAGCCAAGGGCGAGGAAGTCGATCTGCGGATCATGCCGCCGCCCTCGTCTAAGCTGCAAGAGTTTTACTACAGTTCTGACCTCTCGGAGGGGTTTTGCGGCATTCGCCATCAGCGCACGCAATCCTCGCTGAGGATGACATTTGATACCGCTGACTTTCCCTACGTTTGGATGTTTCAAAGCTATGGCGGATGGCAGGACCACTACGTTGTTGTGGTAGAACCTTGCACAACTCTGCCCTCTGACTTAGAAGCGGCCTGTCGCAATCACACTGTGGCCCTACTTGGCCCTCACGAAAATCAACGTCGCCGCCTCAACCTGCAATTACAGCGGGATTGATTTTCGAGCATTGATAGCAGATATAAATCTGAACATTTGCCGCCCCCGTAGGGGCAAACGGTTGTTTGCCCAGGCCCCAATTCACGCCGTTCTTTAGAACTTAGAGCCAATACCCTACATTAAACCGTTCCAACCTGGGTGGAATGACAACTAAAAGTTTCCCAACCCAATCATCCCCAGGCTGACCGCTGCTAAAAACAGCCAGGAAAATCCGGCTAAATAAACGGGCTTTAGGCCCAGTTTTGTCAGGTTAGATAAGTTTGTTTCTAACCCCATAGCCACCAGGGATATACAGAGTAGAAGCTGGTTGCCGTTGAGTACAGCGGTCTTGATTGGCTGGGCCACCAGGCCCAAACTGTTAACTACGACCAAGAGGCAAAAAAACAGCACAAACCAGGGCATCGGCAAAGGGCGGGTCGGTGGACCCTGGCCTTTGGTTCGCCTGGTTCGCCAGCCCAGGCTGATAATAATGGGCACCACCAGCAGCACCCGCGACAGCTTGGTCACGGTGGCCACCTCGCCGCTGAGGTCGCCGTTCTGAAAGGCAGTGGCAATCACCTGGGCCACCTCGTGCACCGAAGCTCCGCACCACATGCCAAAGGCCTGGGGGCTGAGCTGCATGAGATTTCCCAGCAGGGGATAGGTGAGCATGGCCAGGGTGCCAAAGCCGGTGATGGTGGCGATCGCATAGGTCATATCCTCCTCAGTTCCCTCGATCACCGGGTTGGTAGCCACCACTGCTGAGGCTCCACAGATCGACGTACCCGCTGCAATCAGCTGGGCCAGGCGCGGATTTACCCCCAGCGATCGCCCCAGCCAGCAGGTTAGGTAAAACGTGCTGAGGGTGCCGACGGTCACTATCCCCAACCCCCACGGCCCCACCGCCATCACCTCCGCCAAACTCAGCCGCAGGCCCAGCAAAATCACCGCCAGTCGTAGCACCCGCTTCATGGCAAACTTAATGCCGGGGCGATAGGCAACGGGCACCACGCCCCACTGCTGCCAGCCAATGCCCAGCAGGACGGCAATCAGCAGCGGGTTGAGGGTGTCTAGTCCAATCAGCTGACCCAAACCAATGCCTACTCCAGCCATTAGCGTCGTTAGCAATAGCCCAGGCACAATCGATAGGCTCTGGGTCTTCCAATCAGCAGAAACCGAGCCCAGGGTAGACACCCCTGGGTCAGCCTTCGAGGATAGTTTCATCGTCAAAAACCTTTATAGGGTGGATATCAGGCCACCAACGCCAGCACCCCCACCGCCAACAACAGACCCATCACAAAGCGGCGAAAGAGCGCTTCGTTGACCCGCTTGAAGCAAAGCTGCCCAAGCAGTTGTCCCAGAAAAAACGCCGGTAAAAAGCGGATAAATAGGCCCCCCACTGCCATCGAGATCAGGCCGCTGGCCCAGTAAGACCCCAGGGCAATCAGCTGGATGAGAGCAAAAAATACGATGAAGTTGGCCCGGTTGGCGGCCGCCAGGTTGCTGCTAGACATTTGGTAGAGCACGATGGGGGGGCCACCAATACCGGCCAGGCCGGTCAAAAAACCACTCAGGGCACCAACCCCAGACGTCATGGCCAAGTGGGGATGGGTATAGCGGCTTTTGCCGCTCAACAGCAGCAGCACAAACCCCAAAATCAGCCCGCCAATAATGCGCCGCAGCAGGGTTGGCTCTAGCAAGGCCAGAA
The DNA here is from genome assembly GCA_035644955.1 of Nodosilinea sp. Lineage (GTDB taxonomy): Bacteria > Cyanobacteriota > Cyanobacteriia > Phormidesmidales > Phormidesmidaceae > Nodosilinea. Next base: position 7,975 of record DASQNN010000210.1, read on the forward strand.
AGTGTGCTCCCACCGGCACCATCACCATAGCGCTGAGCACCAAGGGCAAGACCTGCTTCCACTTGGTCTTTTGCAGAGCTCCGGGTACTAACCCAGCCCCGGCCGTCATTTCGATCAGCAGGACGGTAGCGACCACCAACTGCGGGTGAAACAGCAGGCTGAGTGCAGGAGCGAGAATCAACCCCGAGCCAAAACCAGAGAAGCCTCGGGTAAAGCCTGCGATCGCCACCACCCCCAGACTAATCAGCCAGCTCTCGATGCCCATGGGTGTGCCTCCTGCCAGTGCAAACATTAGAAAAGGATCCCCCGATTGACCGGGTTAAGTCAGGAGTGAGGTATCGGTGGGGATCCAGAAAAGAGGATAGGGGTGGATGGGTGGAGAGGTGTTTTGTAGGGGCAAACGGCGTTTGCCCTAATTACCTCTAAGTCGTTAACAAACCGCTGCCAATTCCACCACCACCCCAAAGGTCGCATTCAACCCCAGGGCAATCTGGCCAAAGATCTGGCTCAGGGGGGCATCGGGCAGCTTCAACGGTAAGGGCACGCCCGCATCGCCTTGCTCGCAAATGCGGGGGTCGATGGGCACCTGTCCCCACAGCGGCACCGAGAGTTCGGTGGCAATTTGGGTACCGCCGCCGCTGCCAAAGATCGACGTCGGTTCGCCGCAGTGGCCGCAGAGTAGGTAGCTCATATTTTCCACCAGACCCAGCACCGGCACCCCCACCTGACGGAACATGTGGACGCTGCGGCGAACGTCGGAGACGGCTACCTGCTGCGGCGTCGTCACCATCACCACGCCGCAAATGGGGCTTTCTTGCACGATAGTGATCTGCGCGTCGCCCGTGCCGGGGGGCAGATCGATCAGCAGGTAGTCTAGCTC
>DASQNN010000211.1:0-20352 GCA_035644955.1 Nodosilinea sp.
CCAACCGGCGCGACCTGGCCGCCTCACAGCGAGAAAATCTGGCCCAAACCTCCACCCGCTGGCAGGAGGAGTTTACCCAGCGCATCAGCACCTTTAGCCGGGGGAATGGGGTTGCGGCAGTCACTGGGGAACCCACGACCCTGGCGACAGGGGGTGGCAGTGGAGCGGTGATTTCCGTAGACCCTGGCCCCAACGAAGAACGACTGTGGCCCAACCTTAAACCCGTCCTGGGGCTGCTGGCCATAGTGGTGCTAACGGTGGTGGTGCTGGCCCTGCTGCGCCCGATTCGGCAGTGGTGGTTTGGCTGGCTCGCCAACCTGCCCGGGCTAGTGCTGCTGGGGCTCAACTTTCTGTGGATTGGCATTGTCGCCCTGGTGGTAGCGGGGCTGCTGGCCCCCCTCGAAACCCTGGGCTGGTGGGCAGGCTGGTACGACGACGAAATCAACACCACCGTCAACGCCGGCGAACTGGCCGAACCCGTGGCCGACCCCAGCCAGATCACTCGCTACGTGGTCTATCTCGACGGCATTGGCATTTCCAGCTTTGAATACCTGCCCGATATCGAAGAATTTCTCGACACCCTGGCCCCCACCTTACCCAAGCATGTGGCGCTGATTCGCGGCATTATGCCCTACTCGGTAATGAACGCGCCCCTGGATGAGGACCGGCCCCTGTCGTTTTTGTGGCGCTACGCCGACACACTGCGGTTTGCCCACCCCATGAGCGTGCTGGGGCTGCTGGTCAACCTTCGCAACATGCTGATAGTGGGGGTATCTGCCGACAAACGCTACGGGCCGCTGTATAACCAGGGCATTGCTCAGGTGGTCTTTAACGGTTTGGTCAAAAATGGTTACCGGGTGGGCAGCGGCACCCCCGTCACCCTGATGGGCTACAGCGGCGGTGGGCAGATGTCCTGCGCTAGCGCCCCCTACCTGAAGCGGGCCCTGGGTGCCCCCATCGACGTGATTTCCCTTGGCGGGGTGATCAGCGCCAACATCAACCTGCTCCAGCTAGAGCACCTCTATCACCTAGTGGGCGAGAAAGACGGCGTGGAGAAGCTGGGCTCCAAACTTTTTCCGGGCCGCTGGCAGATCTTTCCCCTGTCCTACTGGAACCGGGCCAAGCGGCGGGGCAAAATTAGCTTTGTCTCCCTGGGGCCAGTGGGGCACCAGGTGCCGGGGGGCATTCTCGACCCCAATCTGCTGCTGCCCGACGGTCGCAGTGCGCTAAAGCAGACCATCGACACCATCAACGCTGTTCTGCACGGCGACATTCTAGAGGCAGAGCTAGAGCGGGGTGGGAAAGCCAACAACTACGACATTTTTGCCGCCAACCCCCTGGTGCAATATCAAAGCTACCCCCTCGACCAGCGGCCCGACCCAGCCCTCTACCGGCCCATTGGTGACTGGGTGGGGCGGCTGATTTTGCCCGCCAAGGCGGAGCGATTTGGCGGCATTTTCTACGAAATTCACCATGCGCCAGCCGATCACCACGGGTTGATGGGCCGGGTGGTCAAGCTGTGCTGGTCAGACCATCCCCTCACTCAACAGCTGGTGCAGGCGGTGACCCACGACGTGCACTTTAGCGCCGATGCGGAATACGTCAGCCGCTTTGGCGGCGTGATTAACCCGGTGCGGCTCAACCACTGGCTGCGGGTAGACCCGCTAGAATCGCTGGCTGGGTCGCTGCCGGAGGATGACATGATCGCGGTAGTCGAAAAACCCCAGGTGGTGCTGGATAAGGACGGGGTTACCCTTCTGATCAGCACCCAGCCCATGGAGGTGACCGGGCGCTACTACGGCCTAGTGCAGTTTGTAAAGCCGGTAGCAGGTACCGATCAGTGGCGAGTGCGCCATTTTAACCGGCTCAGCCGCGCCTTTGACGGTGCTGAGGAGGTGGTCAGCCTGCCCCCCGTGGCAACGATGGAGGTCTACGGCAGCGATCCATCGACGACGAAGGATCTGGAAAAATCGCCCTACAACGAGTCGGGCTGGTACATCTACGGAGCGCAAAATGCCAGCGGCACCTTTGTGGTGCAATCCCTTGGCCCCAGGGCGCTGTTTCGCCTGGCGCCCGATCGCGTCGTGTTTGGCGGCGCAGAACTGGCCTACCGCTACATTCGCAACGAGGCGTGGGCCAATGTGGCGACCCAGAAGGGCCGGGTCAGCTCGGTGCTGTGTACGGCGCAAGATAACGGTCGCCCGGAAGCAATCGCCGCTGCGATCGACGACTGGCAGGTGGGCGATCGCGCCCTCATTCTCCACACCTACGGCGGCATCGGTGGCAACAAAACCGAACCCTCTGCCGCTACCCCAATTTTCTTTGGCCACTTTGCCTACGGGCGGGCCGAGGTGGTGCACGACCCCTTAGCCGACGAGCGGCGGTTTGAAATTCGCTACTACCAGGTCTACGCCCACAACATCGACGGGCTGATTGCCGGTACGATTCACTGGTCGCGCTACCAGGGCGATCGCCAGCGCGGCTGGCTGGGCACGCGGCCCACCTGCGACATTTTGGTTAAGCTCGACGCCTTTAGCCGCCAGTACTATTTTGACGACGAAATGCGATCGCCCCTCACCCGTATGGAGGCTCACCTGCAGGCCATGACCGCCCGCTACCGCATTGGCGACGGCACCGGCGGCACCTTTGTTGGTCCCTCCAACAACTGCTCCCAAGACTCGAACCAGGCGCTGTTTGCCAGCCTGCAGGGCACCAGCCTTAGCCTCTACCGCCATGCCGACGCCCTGATCGACCAGCACCCCGACCAGGCCGAGCCGCTGCACCAGCTCGCCCTCTTTGGCCGAGATCTCAAAGACACCCTGCAACCCCTGGGGGGCCTGCGCCCCGCCTGGGAAAAGAACGAGTTTAATCTGGGCAGCTCGATTGAAGACGAGCCGATTCGCAACCTGATTATGGGGCTGGGCAGCTGGCGCACGGTGTTTCCCCGCAAGGCCAGCGATGTGGTGGTGCACAAGTTTCTCAAGTACGGCGCGTCGGCCTGGGTGTTGTGTACCAGCCAGGTGGGCGGCCACGACCCAGACATTGAACCGATCGCACCGATGACGTTTTAGGCCGCCGATCTAGGGTTCGGCCTGCGAAAGGAAGCCCCAAATTAGCTAACCCAAGGGGGTTTTAAACATAGTTGTTGCTCTAAAAATTCAGGGACATAGAGATAGGCATGCCTGCGGCTAAGGCTCCTGCGATCGCGGCCGAAACCGCTGTTGTGAACGCTGTAGCTGCCAACCACCACGCCGCAGTCGCGGCTGCCTGGCGGGTATTGTTCAAGCGTTCCCGAGCTTGGGCTTTAAGGGTAGCAACACGGGCCTGTAGCCCCTGCTCAAATTGTTCTATTTGCTGCGACACCTGATGTTTCAACCCTTGGGTTTGGGGTAGCAGATAAGCTGCGGTCCACTGCTGCGGTTGACCAATCAGCTCCTGAACGGTCGAGCGCATGTCATCAGCAATGTGCTTAATGGGCTTTTCGATCAAATCATCTAACGGCAGACGGTGGACGACTGCATCCCAATCGATCTGGTTTAGCTGCTGCAAAATCGCTAGGGTAACTGCTGTAGAAAACGTCAGTTTTTCAGGCAACTGTTGCTGGTCAATAGTTGCCCGATCCAGGTCGGCATCGGAATCTGAAAGCTGATTTTCAAACTTACCCACTGCGTCTGCAAGGTAAGCCGTAATGGGTTGGAAAGCTGCTAGAGATGAAGATTTAGAATTTTCGGATCGCTTGTCTCCCGTAGATGTTGCATTGGGAGTTACTAGTTGCTGCCAAGCTGCTTTAACTGCTTTCAAAATTTGCTGGCGCTGCGGCTTGGTTAACCCTTTTCGTTCTTTCAATAAGGCTTTTACCTGGGTTTGATCTAGCTGCAGCTGATCTACTCGAAAGCCAGAATTTTCCAAAGCCTCTTCTAGCAACTCGTTCAATTCACGGTGGATGCGATCTGACGTCAGTCGCTTTAAACTGGTGTGGCGCAGATACAAGGCTAGCTTTTGGCCCAAATATGAATTAACTTCCTCAATTGTTGGGTCTGGCGTCTTAAAGGAGTCATGTGTTCCAGGTTGATTAGAATCACCAACTACGAGCTGGCTAGCCAAGTTACTGATCGCAGCAGGAGTTAACGTTTGTTTAATTTCTTGCTGGATTATGGCAATTGTTTCCTCTTGGGATAGTGAGGTATTACTTTGGCCATAAAAGACTGTCGTAACAGCAGTTGCCAACTGACGAAACCCACCCGTAGCTGCCCTCAAAATTGTATCCGTCAGGGCTCCAACCGCTATTGAGCTAACCCAAGCTAGAGTTAAAAAGTAGGCTGACCAGATGACTACCCCTGCGATCGCTCCTAAAGTAGGGTCATTTAGCTGGCTAAATTTTGTCGCCAAAAAACAAGCGCTAAAAAGTACGCTATTCGTACTTAGCAGTAGACCTAAACCAACCCAAAAGCCAACGTTAGATGCTGATTTTTTGGAACTAGTTTCAGCAATAGTGTCCTGTTGATCAGCTGTTTTTGCCGTAGAGTTTAGGGCTACACTAGCCGATGGGTTAAGTTGAAAACCCAAGGCAGTCATGCCGATGGCCAAGCCAAAACAAGTTAGCAGCAAATGAAACGCAAATGCCGTGAGCAAACCGACCAGTAACGCAGTTAGCAACGCAGTTCCCACAGCTTGTCTACCCTATTATTTACCTTTTCTGTGTTTCTTGTTCTTTTTCCCCTGCTTCCCTGCTTTACCATTTTTATAAGAAGAAGCTGAGCGGGCATTGGCCAGAATTAATTTTACCTGGCCAACAGCTTCGTCGATGACTGCGGCTATAGCCTCCTGGGTAGTACTGGCAGTATCTTGAAACGCTTCAACGGTGTCGTCTACAGCGTGTCTTGCCCCAGTTGCTGCACCCTCAGCCCCAGCGATCGCATGCGTGATTTGAGCTACTACAAACTCTCGCGTCTGATCCAATTTTTGCTTGCTGTCGTCAAGTAGATCGTCAACTTGGTCTTGGGCAACGCCAGCGGTCACGGCTGTTGCTTTTTTAACAGCATTTACGCTCTGAGCAAACCCATCGCCTGCCGCAGCTCGCCCCTTAGTCAACGTATCTCCTACCACATCAAGCGCCTCCGATGAGGGTAAGGCAGCATCAGCGATCGCATCCTTCACTTCACCTAAGATGTTCTTTACCGAACTGTTGATGGGACCGAGCTGACTTTGAAGCTGCTCTTTAGGGTTTGATTGAGCTATCGACTTAGACATTTTGTTGATAGCAAGTTGCGAAACTTCAGCAAGCACAGCTGCTGCCACCACTGCTCCAAGTTCTCGCGGACTAATCCCTAGAACTGTGGTTTTGCCTTGGGCTTTTTTGTCCTTTGGCTGATTAGTCTCTGACAAATTATATTCTGTATTCTTTTTGCTTTTTTTCTTCTTAGAGCCCATTGTGCAACCTCGCCATTTTCAATCAATAAGACAGATCTTAAAGGCAGCAGGCTTAGGTAACTACGGTTGCCCATACGATATTGACGTACTGCCACAGGTCTAGCTTTTCTGTCAGAGTCATCCATCTTAACAACGGCTTAATCAAAGTGCGTCCGCTGTGAGAGAGAGATACGGCACTAGCGAAAGTCATGGCAACGGCTAAAATCCCTATCTGGCCCAGATGGTACGCTTAAGGCATTATTTTTCTTCGGGGCCGATCTAATGCGTGTTGAAGCTTGCTGCCAGGCCCTGCTTGAGCATCTCTTGCCCAACCTCGATCCCCAGCAACAGGGCCTTTGTGTCGATGTCGGGGTAGGCACCTTTGCCTTTTACTGCGAACTCTTTGCCCGCCTGGGCTATGCCACCGTCGCCGTCGAGCCTTCCCCCACCGACAAGCTGCGGGCGGTCTGCCAGCAGTACCCCATTCAGCTGATCGAGCAGTGCCTTTCTGATCGCGTCGGCGCCCAAACCCTGTACATGGGCCAGTTTGCCAACCTGGCTAACAGCAACTTTAGCTCGCTGGCCGCCGACTGGTTTGGGGCCTCGGGCACCACCCGCGAGGTGCCCACTCTGGATCTGGCCACCCTGCTAGAGCAGGTGGCGGCCACCCGCATCACCGCTTTTAAAGTCGATATCGAAGGGTGGGAGCCCGTGGTAATTCAGCAGTTTGCCGAGTTACCTCCTGCTCTACTGCCTAAGGTGGTGATGTTTGAGTACGGCGGCGGCGGCAGTCGCGCGTTAGGAGCAAAAGGCTGGTCGCCCCGGTTCTTTGAGGGCACGATGACCTGCCTAAAAACCCTACAACAGCTGGGCTACGACTTTAGCGTCATGGTTGACTACGCCCCCGGCACCCAGGCCAAGGTGTTTGACCTACAGGCTCTAGCCCTAGCCCAAGAGTCGCCCTTTTACTCCAACGGGGTCTACGGCAATATTCTCTGCTTTTACCAGCAGCGCTTTCCGGCTGAGAGAATTAACCGCATCTGTGCCCCCTACGGCGGTGGCTTGGCCAACTGGTTGGTTAGCAGATTTGTGTCTTAAGTTGGTGCTAGGGAGTAGCACTATTGGCTCAACCCCTCGGGCACCTGATTATTGTAGTAGTAGTGGCCCAAGGGAACCAAGGGCGCTTCGACCTCAATTTCGGCCCCCACGGGGGCGTCAGCGGCGGCCACCAAAAAGGCAGCCGGGTCAGCCCGGTAGGCGGTAAGCAAAGCTTTTTCTTCGGCAGAGAGGTCAGGGGCGCAGTCTTGCTCAATTTCTAAGAAGGTGGCTTCTACCAGCTCCATCTGTTCTTCGGCTACGCTGAGTTCGCGGTGGGTTTCGCCGTTGAGCAACTGCTCTAGGGGCTGCAGCTCGGCAATGTGGTTTGAGAGCGCTTCCAGCTTGTCTTCGTAGGTTTTGGTGAGCTGCTGCAGCTCTTGCCGGTGCTGGGCGGCCTGGTGGTCTAGACGGGCCTGCAGCCCTGCCTTTTCGGCCTCAACGGCTTTGAGCTTGGCCTGGTGAGCTTTAAGCGCCTTGAGCAGGGGCACCACCTGTCCTTTTAGGGTCATGTGGTCGACATCGAGCTGGTGGAACCGCTCGGATAGGCTGACGTAGGAGCGACACAGGCGGGTGTAACGCTCCACCATCTGATTGACGTGCTGAAAGTTTCTCACTGCCGTCTCCAGGCGATCGGTGACCATAACAACATCCTGTCTGTAAGGGGCTAGGGGAGGCAGGGCGAAACTCCCTACCCTAGGACAAGGAGAAGGAGTCGTACTGTTGAGTAGCTTCTGATTGAAGTAGTTTCTTAAGTATCACGGCTATGATGAAATTTCAAGCCACAGAAGACACATCTAGCATTAAGAATTTAACGGCCCAGAACGACCATTCCGGTCTTCTTTCCCAGACAGGTTGTTTTTCAGAAGAGGTTTTGGTTAATGTGTCAGAATAGTGGGGCTACTACCAGCCCGTTTTTGCCCCCCCACTGGCAGTGCTGTGCGTACCTATAAAAGCCAGAAGATCGACCAGAACGCCGACTACCCCTGCCCCTGTCGCCGGAACGGCTGCATTAAGCCCATTACGCTGACCGAGGCCTTTGGATGCGATCGCTGCCAACAAATCTTTGTTGTGCAGGACGACGGCTATGTCATTGAGCAGCTCTCTACCCACTACCCCTACAAACGCATCTGGCGCTGGACCGGGCAGCAGTGGCGGCTCGATCGCTCGTCATTGAGCGTCAGCTACCTGCCCCTGGTGGTGCTAGCCGCCTTTGGCGTGATGGTGTTCTTTTTGCTGCTAGCCACCCTGCAAACCCCCGATGGCGCTCAATCGGTAGCTCGATTGCTGACTACCCTGGCGGTGTCGCTGGCGGTGGTGGGCATGTTTTGGCTGGCCTCGCGCCGTTAAGCCCATGGTAACCCTAACTACTCAGGCAGACTTTAGCGCGGCGGTTGAGCAGGTGCGCCAGGCGGGTCGCAACCTGGTCGCCGCCGGGGCCGATACCCAGAGCCGTCTACTAGAGGCGGTTGCTGCCGCCATCGAAGCTAGATTTGACGACATTCTCGAAGCCAATACCCTCGATCTCGAAGCCAGTCTCGATATGGCCGTGCCCGAGCGGGTGCTCGATTGGCTCAAGCTCACCCCAGAGCGGCTGCAAACCACCGCTAAAATTCTGCGGCGGTTGGCCTACCTGGGCGACCCTCGCGGGTTGCTGTACCCTGCCCCCAGCCGGCAGAGCAAGGCTGTGGCGGGCCACGGCCAGGTGATACCCCTGGGGGTAATAGCTCTAGTGTACGAGGCCTTTCCAGAACTGGCGGCGATCGCGGCGGGGCTGAGCCTGCGCACGGGCAACGGCCTGATTCTCAAGGGCAGCAACGAAGCAGGGCAGACCAACCAGGCCATTTTAGAGGCCCTCTACCAGGCCCTAGACTCCACAGGGCTATCGCCCTACTGCATTCTGTCGCTGACTGAGGAACAGGGCGATGTAGCGCGCACCTGGCTCCTGCAAGACCCCGGCGTTGACCTGATTATTCCCTACGGCCGGCCGGGGCTGGTGCAGCAGGTGGTGCGCCAGGCCGGGGTGCCAGTGCTGCCGACAAGCATGGGCAACTGCTATCTCTACTGGTCGCCCAGCGGTCAGCTTGACACCGTCATTCACATGGTGTTAGACAGCCATCGGGGGGAACCTGACGCCGTCAACGCCGTGGAAAAAGTACTGGTTCACCGCGGCTGCAATCCCTCATCCCTGGTGCAGCTCTGTCATACCCTGTGGGATCAAGACTTTAAGGTCTTGGCCGATGTTGACCTCCTACCTGACCTGCCTAATGTGAAAACCGCCGCTGCCGCCGACTGGAATCGCTCGTTCTTGGGTAAAACCGTGGCCCTGCGGGCGGTGGACAGCCTGCCTACAGCAGCAACGGTGATCAACCGCTACAGCAGTGGCCATGCCAACGCGATCGCCACCGAAAGCTACACCGAGAGCAGTCGCTTTACGCAGCTTGTCACTAGCTCGGTGGTCTATGTCAACACGTCCCCTCGGTTTGTTCGCAATCCGGCTCAGGCCCCTGCGATCGCGCTGGGCATGACCGCCCAGCGTGGCCGCTGTAGTGGCTTTGTGGGCCTTGGTGCCTTCCTCACCACCCAGCACATTTTGCAGGGTATTGAATAGTTCCCTTATGGCTTGCAACAATACCTTCGCTACAGCCATGGGGTCAGGCAGCGATGCGGGGATCAGACCCTAAACCGCAATGCATTAATTTGATCGGTGATAAAGCGACCCACAGCTTTTTCTGAACATTTTGACTCCCACCACTCCAGGGTCTGTTCGTGCAGAGTTTGGAGCAACTGAGGATCGCTAAGCAGCGATGTGAGCACTGGTTCTAAATTTTGCCAACTGCCAATTTGAATGATTGGCGCGCCGTTGTAAAACCAGCGAGAAGGCAGTGATTCTACAATGATTACGCAGCCGTAGCGCATAGCTTCCATTAACCTGTAGGTCTCTAGGGTTGTACCTCTTGGAGCTAGACAGATCTTGGCGTTCATTAAATCTCGGCTGTAGCTGCTTTGGCCATTCTTAGGAGCTCCGACGTAGCCGACAGAAACAGCAAAGTCAACCTGAAACTGAGGATTGTTTGTTTTGAAGCGTTCTAAGTAAGTCGCCATCTCTTGCCGGGAGTAGGCTTTCGGTGTTTTGGACCAGTACCGCAAAGACCACATAGGATAGACGTGCTGAATGATACTGCCATCAAAAAAGACGTCGCAGCGACGGTCTAGAATAGGTTTTATAGGCAGATTTTCGGAATTGCAGTAACCCGGCGGAATATCGTAGATACTGGCAACTTGTGCTCGATCGAACAGTAATATTTCAAACCGCTTCAGTCGATGCCAAACCTTTTTTGCAAGCCGATAGGCCAGGTTCTTGACCGACTGACCAAGGACTAAAACCTTGAAATAGGATAGCTTTAAGAGGGGGCGATAGAGATTCAACTGTTCACGAATTTGATGAGTGCCATAGCACTTGAATATGCCACCTACTTTATCAACATAGTCTGGAATTCGATAAAATTCATCGCCCAAGACCAATACAAAAACGTTTTCACCGTAGGATGGCAGCTCTTTTATGTCAGTCATAGTGACATAAAAGATCAGGCCTTGATTGGGTAAGGCGCGATCGACGGTTTGTAGAGCCTGTCCAAAGTAAGCTCCAAAGCCATGATCATCAGAGCCCAGTTCATAAATATTCCAAGGAATTAGTTCTTTGTTAAAGTAAAGGTAAAATTGATTAGCGCAGGGTTTACTTGCACAAAAAAATACTCTATCGAGGATGCTGCTGGCACGCTGACTAGATTGCTCTATGAACATGATTTTTGTCGGAATAAAATTTAAAGGCTGTTCTTTTCTTTTGTTATTTTCTAAGCCTAAATTTTAGTCGATATAGTTAAGACTGAATTTCAATTTTCGATGAAGTTTAGCTTCTAGTAAAGTATCACGTTGGAACAAACTAAGATAACCACGAGTCTCTAAAAACTTGAGTCGGTAGACCGTTGAGCTTTACGTTATCTTTGTATTCCATCGGGGATAACGTAATGATTTCATGAAATTATCCTTCAAACTCCTGAACTAGCAAGTTGCAGATCTTAACAGTGACTTTTTGCTTAAGGGAGACCACTGAGTAACTTCACGAAATCGTTTCATCTCTCTCCTTGCACAACCATGATTCTCCCCATGCCTAGTGCTTTGCCAAGGTAGTTATGACAAGCTGGGGGACGTCTAGGGTTTTCCTCGGGGTCTCATCTGTCAATATCTAAGTTGGCGGAATGCAAGAGCGCAGCGCTGGTACCCTAAGTAGGCCTCTGCAGCTCTTGGCAGAGGGAGAAAGCCCAGCTCTTGAAACCTTTGTGGCTGTACTCAGCGCTGTGGGGTTGACTATCGACTTTAAGCCCCTCAATCGCGTTGTAAGTAATGAGATCCCCAGTTTCTTTAAGAAACTGGGGATTTTCTGGCTATTGCAGGTTATGACTCAACGGTTCTCGCCTTTACTCAAATAGCATCATGCGTTTGGTCAGTATTCGCATAACTTCATTGGGGTTTACGGTGGGCAACTGCCGTGACCATTCTTCGGGGCGGGCGTAGCCGAGTTGATACAGGGTGATCACACAGCCGTTGACGACTGGGGGAGAGCCGATCGCTAGTAGCCTCAAAATACCGGGAGATGGGCGATCGCTTCGATGAAGGGTTGCTGCGGTGCCGGGTCGGGCAGAAAAACGGCTAAATTATGTTGATCGGGCTGTCGGGGTGTCTTGTCTCTGTCATCATGGGTTTTAGAGTCGCCTAGCCCTGAAGTTTTCCAGGCCTATCAAGCAGAGATTGATGCCCTCATTGCCTCTCACCACAGGGAGGGGACTTCGGGTGAGGATTAAATTCTATGCCAATGAAAATGGGCACAGCTCACGAACGTAAGTCAAATTTTTAAGATGAACGATCGCTCTTGGCAGAAGGTTAACGGCGTTGTGGAACGGGGGCACCAGGTAGCCTCCGGGTCTGCACTAGATGGCCCGTATCCGGCTGGAACTATTGACATGCAAATGTCTTTCTTTAGGGGTTTGGGTCTAGATCTGTCAGACTACTTCGCAGGAACACTAAACATTTCCATTAGCCCCAACACCTTTCAGTTAGTCAACCCTGAATTTACCTTTCGCCAGGTCGAGTGGACCGATCGCCACCCAGCCGAAGATTTTTCATTCTCTCGATGCCGAGTTGTATTTCAAGGTTCAGGCTATGACAGCTGGATCTATTACCCCCATCCAGAAACTAAAAAACGAAATTTTCAAGACCCATCCATTCTTGAACTAATTGCGCTCCCCATACCTGGCATTAGCTATGGCGATCGCGTAGAGATTGAGTACAACCCTCTAGAAATCGCTGTAACTTAACCCTAGTTGGGTACTTAGGCTAACTTGGCAAGTCGCCGCTTACCTTGAACCGCTATTCGAACCGCTGGGCGGCGGCGTTCCAGGTTAGCAGCTCGTACCCCCCAGGGCGGTGCACCAGCAGCCCCAGCGGCCCGCCCAGGTTCGGGTTGGTCAACGCCATCAGGGTTTGCGGAGCCCCTATATCGCTATAGATCACCCGCTGGTCGGGGCTTAGAATCAGGGTTTTGGGGAAGGTGCCAGCCACGGGCACCCGCCACTGGCTGAGCTGGGCCACGGCGGCTTCATCCCAGGTCAGTACCCGTTCGAGTTGGCCGTCGCCGGTCAGGTCAAGGCTGTGCTGAGACAGGCCCGCCAGCGACCCCGCGAACTCGGCCGGGGGCGATTGACCGCCAAAGAGGGCGGCCCCCACGGGGGCCAAAATGGCTGCCGGGTCGGGCCCCTGGCGCTGGCTGGCATCGAGCCACATCAGCGCCCCCTGGGAGAACACCAGCGGCGGCAGCGAAGATGGGTTGGCGGCCGGGCCGGTGGCCAGCAGGGTGGGGGCACCATTGGCCAGGCTCAGCCCCCGCACGGTAAGGGGGTTGGGCAGGCCGGTGGTGGGAGTTATCCAACGCAGCAGTTGGGGTGAGGCCTGGGCGGCGGGCTGCACGGCGAGCCAAACCGCTGCGGGGCTGGCGTCTAGGGGCAGCGAAAGACTGCCCGGCTGCCAGGTTTGGTTTTGGCGAATGGCCCGCAGTTCAACGGCGTACCACTGGCCCAGAGAAGCATCGAGCGATTGCCCCGGTGCGGCGTACCCGTTCTGGGGGGCGGCAATGGGTCTACCCTGGCCAATGAAGACCTGCAGCGGGGCGATCGCGATCGCCGGAGTAGCGGCGCGCTGGGCTGGGACGTTGGGCTCGGTGGGGGCTGGAGCCACCGAGCCCTTGGTGCTAGCGGCGGGTTGCGCCGAGGCTGTCGCCAGCACTGTCAGCATACGGTTGAGCCGCTGACGGGCGGTGGCGGGCACGGGCTGACGGGCCAGCCAGTCCTGGGTGGCACCCTCTAGGCTGGTGGGCTGGTTTTGCTGGGCCTTGAGGGTCAGGCCGCCCCATACGTACAGCGCTGGCTCTGGGTCGGGTAGGGCGGCGGCGGCGCTAATCCGGTTCCACATGCGTCCCCGGTCAGTTCCGAGGCGGGTGAGCAGGGTCGGCAGCAGGTCGAGGTTGGCCTCTAACCGGGTCAGGGCTGCCTCCCAGCGGCCGTCGATCAGCAGGGCCAGCACCTGTTGAATCGGAGCTGACCAGTCTTGGTCGGCCTGCTGGCGGGTGATGGCGGCGTGGCGCTCGGCCAGCCTGAGCTGTGCCTCTGCGGCAGGGTTCCAGCCCTGGGCCAGCGCGGGTTTGAGCCCAGCCAGGGAGCTTTTTGCCTGCGACCACAGCCCGCTCCGGGCCAGGCGCAGAGCCTGTTGGTAGGCAGCGGACTCAGGGCCAGCATCCACCGGCATGCGGACCCACGACACGGTTTGCAGACGCGGGGTAGCCCCTGCGATCGCCTGTAGTCCCCGCAGGGCTGGCTCCAGCCCCACGGTTTCGTCAATGATCAAGTCGCTGGGGCCGTCGCCATCCAGGTCGGCCCACTGGGGCGGGCGGTTGGCCGGGCTGCTCCAGGGTTCTAGCAGCTGTAGCCGCTGGGCCTGGGGGTCGTAGTGCAGAATGTGCCCGTAGCGCAGGGTCAACCGCTGCTGCTGCCAGGTGCCCTCTAGGGTGAGCCAGAGGCCGTCGGTCGCCACGGGCGGAGCGGGCAGCGACACCACCTGAGTAACGGCAAAGGTAGAGGGTGCCGCAGTGGGGGCCTGGGAGCTGCTGAGCCAGGGGGCCAACACCGTGTCTTTGGCCAGGGGCGGAATGGGGAGGTTGGCGATCGCCCTGGGGTCGTCGTCACCCTGGCGTTGGAACAGGTGAAGAGCGACGATCGCCCCAGAGTCAGCTGCTAATACTGGCACCAGCAGCACTTCACGGCCGGCGGTGCGATCGCCCAGCCGCAGGGAGTCGCCCAGGCGCTGCTGGGTCGCCTCGGCCTGCTGCCGCAGATCGTCAAGGGTCGCCGCCGGGGGCAGAGCGGTGTGGGGCGATCGCTGCAGCCGGGCCAAAGCCTGGGGCAGCGCCTCGGGGTCGAGTATGAGCTGTAGCCCCAGCCGAAAGCTTAGCCCCAGCAGCGCCAGCCCGCCGGCCAGGCCACCCGCCGCCAGCAGCAGCACCAGCCAGCGCCTCAACCGCCGGGGGCGTGCCCCCACCCAGATTTGAACCGAACCAGGAGTACCTGAATGGGCGGCCTTGGCGCGAAGAGAAGAACGGAGGGGCATAGGCACCGGGCAATTTCACCTGCAACTCTATCGTAGGATACGCAATTGAGATCCTCAGGGCCTTGTTTTTTCGTTTAGAGCTTTTCGTTTAGGCCTGACCTAGGGAACCCCGCAGGAGTTCCCAGGCCCAGCGATGGGTACAGGCCACTAATATTAGAACCCCATTTCATTAGTCTTAATATTTAACCTCTGGCAAAAGGGAGCAGATTTTAGGGGTGGTTCCTTGGATTTCTGCTTTGGGCCTGGGACTTCGCCCAGGCCCAAAGCAGAAATCCTCTGAAGAGGATTGGGAGCCGAGTGCCCCAGTCTGCTTTAGCAGACTTTTGCTGTGAGCCAGGGAGTTCTCCCTGGTGGTTTTGGCCGGAGGCCTCAGTTCATAGGTATTTCAGGCATAGTTTGGCTACCTTGACAGGGTTGACCTCAATGTTTAACCCCTACCGTCAATTAGATAACCAGGAAAGACAACGGTGGGGAGCCCGCCCAATCGACGCTGTGCAATCTGGATTGAGAACGCACCGATTGCTGCTGTACCGCCTTATTCAACCTTGGGTAGAGGATGAGTGAGCACAAACGTCTAACCAACGGTGAATAACAGTTTGGGAAAAAAACCATAGCTTGTAGTCACAAGGGTTTGCTTTAACATCCTTGAACCGTGGCTTTAGCCAGGGCTTGATGGCTACCGGTAAATCAGCTTTTGTTCGCTTTTAGTAACGTATTTAGGACCTTAACCTATGAAAAACAGCAGTATTTCGAAATGGATTGGGAGTGGCGCCCTTGCTCTGAGCCTGGCCATTCTGCCTTCGGCACTGTCTGCCTCGGCTCAAACCACTACCAGCCCCAACAGCCCCACTACCCCTGGTACCGCTGACCCCCTTAGCCCCAATACCACGACTACTCCTGGCACCACCTCTCCGGGTACCACCTCTCCGGACATGACCGCTCCGGATACTACCTCTCCTGGCACTACAACCTCTCCGGGTACCACCTATTCTGATCCGGCTACTACCACCACTACCAACACCGCCGATGACAACAACGGCAGCTGGGGTTGGCTAGGTCTGCTGGGTCTCCTCGGCCTGAGCGGTCTGGCGAAGCGCAAGTCTAGTACTCCGACCACCACTTACCATACGGACGATCGCGTGACTACCCACTCTTCTCCTACCGATCCCCGCATTTAGGCTAAAGTTTAAGGCCCCGTTCTTGGGGCCCATAAACTTGGCAGGGGGTGTCGGTGGCACCCCCTTATTTTTGTGCCTGTTTTTTGCGCCCGTTTATAGATCGGCTAAAACTCGGCGGCACCCGCCGCCGAGTTTCCCCCTCTACAAAGCCACACCCTAGGGGATGATGTCCGCCAAGGCACTGTGGACATAGGCGGCGATCGCTCCTGGGTGGGTCAACCACACCCGCTCAGGTTGCGCTGCCGCCACACTGGCAATGTGCTGTAACGCCCGCCGCAGGTGCCGCAGCCGAAAGGGCTGTCCCACAATGTAGGGGTGCAGGGCAATGCCGTAGACGAGGGGCTGCTGGCGCGACTGCTCCAGCATTTCGTTAAAGTTATCCACCATCATCACGGCAAAGTCGGCGGCACTTACCCGGCGCACCACAATGGCGGGAATGTCATTAACTTCCTGGGGGTAGGGCACCGAGAGAATGCGCCCCCGGCGGGTCTTAAACCAGACGGGCTGATCGTCGTGGCACCAGTCGAGCAGGTAAGTGTAGCCTGCCTCTTGCAGCAGGTCGGGGGTAACGGCGCTCTGGGCAATCCAGGGGCCGAGCCACCCCTGGGGCGGGGTGCCCTCGTGGCGGGCCAGGGTTTGCGTAGTTTCAGCAATCAAGGCCGCTTCTGCGGCTTCGTCCAGGGTGCTCTGGCGCTCGGCGTTGGTGCGGCCGTGGGCCACAATTTCGTCACTGCGATCGCGAAAGGCCGCCACCACCTCCGGGCAGTAGTCGTAAATGGCTGAGTTCACCAGCAGCGCCACCGGCAACCCCAGCTGGTCAAACAGCTCCAGCAGGCGCCATACCCCCACCCGGTTGCCGTAGTCGCGCCAGGCGTAGTTCAGCACATCGGGCGGCGGCCCGCCGGGGGCCAACTCAGCCCCTAGCCCTTCGCCAAAGGCAAAATGCTCTAGGTTAAGGGCAATGTAGACCGCTAGCCGTCGCCCAGGGGGCCAGCTGTAGTCAGCCCGCTGCGTAATGGCTGAATAGTCGTAGCGTTTGTGGTGAGTCAGCGGCAAGGCTTAAGCTCCTAAATTCAACAAAGGGCCTAACAAAGAACACGGTCTGGAAGGGTAGCAGAATCGTCACCCCTCCAGGTCCGAGCGCTTGTTTAGCCCTTAACTGGCGTTAGAGGCGATGCGTTCAAGCCTGCTTAGGACCCTAAGTACCTCATGGGCGTAGCGACCTCACCAAACCGGGACCCGCTGTATAGCAATTTTGAGGGAACCGTGAAAATCTTTAGGGCAGGCGTCTCCCCTACAGGGGCAAACTTCCCGTCCTAGTCATTCATAAATCAGTTCGAATTGCTGTATTGGGTGCAGCACTTAAAGAAGATTTACGGATCAAACTGTATTTCTCTAGCACAAAACAAGCTGTTGATAACTCTGGTTTGACCGACTTCATGGGCTCTTTATCCATCGCCCCAAACCGTTGAAAGGGCGACGGGTGGCAGCGACGGCTTTGAGCCCATGCTACTTAAACGAGAATAATGGTAGCCCAAAGGGGCCGAGAGGTAACAGTTCTGGGTAGTTCTAGAAACAAACCCTTTAGGTCTGCCTTTCGACGAGAATTAACTATATCTTTAGACGGTCTCGCTGCCTTAAAAGGTCACATATATTGGTGTCATAGAGAAAAAGGCATTCGGTTTGCCTGCTAACTATTTGGAGATAACAGCATGAATATTCTAGCTTGGATTGTATTGGGTCTAATTGCTGGCGCGATTGCAAAAGCTATTTACCCTGGTCATCAGAGCGGCGGCATCTTGGGCACTCTCATCCTAGGCGTCATCGGTGCCTTTGTTGGTGGTAGCCTGTACTCCCTGCTGACTACAGGATCGCTAGCCCTCACGGCAACGGGTCTCAGCATCGGTGGTATCGTCATCGCTGTGTTGGGCGCGATTGTCGCTCTGTTCATCTACTACGCGGTTTCGAAGCGGACTGCCTAGTCCCCTATTCGCTACCATTGACGTGGATAAGCACAACTAAGTCGAAGGATAGAGTGCATTGAGGCGATCGCCTAGTGTACTATAGAGCGAACCTATGGCGTGCTCGCCAGGGTGATGACTCTTCCTTTGTAAGGTAGGTTATCCTGCTTGAGATAATTTAGGGCAACCCTTAAAACGGTTGTCCTAAATTATCTTTTTAAGTAGATATCAACAGCTTTTCTACGTTGTGTCAGTAGGGTTTCGGGTGAACGAGCAGCTCAAGCGATCTAAGGGTTTAAAAGAAGCGTTAACTGCCTTTGTGCTAGATGCCGATGGCGCTTTGGCAACAGCATTAGAAAGCTACAGCGCTGACCGCCTAAAGCAGTGGACGGAAACCAACCTACAAGGAATTAACCGTTCAGCTCTGGCAATAGACATGTTTTTAACCGAGGGTCAGGTCTCTGGCCAATCGGTGCTAGATATTTTTATAGAAAAACAGCCTGACTTAACACCAGCAGACAAAACCCTTGTAGCCGGTTGGAAGGGAACGTTTAACGGTCTGTTTACCGTTTTGCAGGTAGCAGCAGAGCGTTACGAGGTCATGAACTGGCTGACTGAAAAACGCTACTGGGTAGAGCCCAACGGGGCGCAGTCGGTCGAGGAACTGGCTCGGCTGGGCACTGGCGAAATTGTCGTCACTCGTCTATCGCCTGATGCCGATGATCTCTGGACGTTCTCAGGCCCGCTAATGCTGCTGGGCAAGTTGGGAAAACCTAAGCTGGCCGTGGCGATTGGCAACTTTAAAAACTGGTTTCCTGATTACCTCTACGGTGATGCCCCGGACCTTTTAGAAGAAGCCTGGAAATCGGTAGAACGCTACCACCACGATTTTGTGGAGTTTTTTGGGGAAGACCGGATTACCCTGTCTGGGCATGAGCTAAACAAAAAGCTGAAAGAGTACCAAGAGATTACGACCCAGCGACGATTGGAAGAGATCGGGATCGATGGGTCTAAGTCGCTAAAGGAACTGGTCACTCAGTCAGGCGCTTCTGAGGAAGAGTTGGCTGAGTCGATGGAGTCGCTGGGAGAAGACGGGGGCGAGGTAAGCCGTCTGTTGAACAACGACAAGGCGATTAAGATGGCGATGCCACCCATCAACCTTCCCGATGACCTGCGTCGGGCCGAAGCGGTTACTGTATTGGTTCATCCTCGCTGGGGGCAGACGTTTTTAAAAGACTACGTGCGCCTTACTCAACTGCTCGAAGCATCCGACGAAGACTCGCTGAAAAAGCTGGATCAGCTGGTTCAAAAGTATCTCAAAGAAGAGGCGGTCAATGCCTACGTCTGGCACTGCTTTGCTGAGGAGCACGGCGCGCCGTTGATGGCGGCTTTAGGGCGATGTCTCGATCGCCCAGAGTCAGCCGATTTAGATGAGGTTTTGGTACAGGCTGGTAAGCCCCTAAAGCCAAGGCTTCCTGAGATTGCCAGCGTGCCCATGCATCTGAAAGAGCTGTTTCAAGATGCGCTGCAAGAGGTGAACCAAAGCACGTCGAAGAAAAAGTCAAAGGGCAAACGGAAGCAAAAGACAGGCTTTGCCATTTAGGTGGCGTTTGGGTGCCGTTTGGATGTTGGGCGTTGCTGAATTGAGCCATGACTGGCTGTAAAGCCTTTGGCTTGGCTGCGCCTACGCCCCTACCAGAGACGTTGATTCGTTATCCTAGAAAAGCTGAGTTTTGAGGGCTACACGTGCAAACCCCAGACCCCATTCATGTGATCGGCGGCGGGCTGGCCGGTACCGAGGCGGCCTGGCAGATCGCCCAGGCCGGGGTGCCCGTGGTGCTGCACGAAATGCGCCCCCACAAAACATCCCCCGCGCACCACAGTGAGCATGTGGCGGAGCTGGTGTGCAGCAACTCCTTTGGGGCGATGTCGAGCGATCGCGCCTCGGGACTGCTCCACGAAGAACTGCGGCAGCTAGGCTCGGTGGTGATTGGCAAAGCCGACCAGCACCAGGTACCCGCTGGCGGTGCTTTGGCGGTCGATCGCGGCGTCTTCAGCCAAGACCTGACGGAAACTCTAGAGCGGCACCCGCTGATCGAGCTGCGGCGCGACGAAGTAACGCACATTCCCAACGACAGCATTACCGTGCTGACCACTGGCCCTCTGACCAGCGAGGCGCTATCGGTAGATCTGGAGCGGTTCACCGGCCAGGGATACATGAGCTTTTTTGATGCCGCCAGCCCGATTGTGGTAGGCGAAAGCATTGACCAATCGGTGGCGTTTATGGCCTCGCGCTACGATCGCGGGGAAGCCGCCTACCTCAACTGCCCCATGAACCGGGAGCAGTATCTGCACTTTTGGACCGAGCTATGTAAGGCCGAACAGGCCGAACTAAAAGACTTTGAGCGCGAGACGGCCAAATTTTTTGAAGCCTGCCTGCCGATCGAAGAGATGGCGCGGCGAGGCGAAGACACCATGCGCTACGGCCCGCTCAAGCCAGTGGGTCTGTTCGACGCGCGCCTGGGTGACTTCAAAGATCCAGAAAATAAGAGCAAAAAGCCCTATGCCGTGGTGCAGCTGCGGCAAGAAGACAAAGGCGGCCAGCTGTGGAACATGGTGGGCTTTCAAACCAACCTGCGCTGGGGTGAACAGGCCCGGGTGTTTCGTCTCATTCCGGGGCTAGAGAACGCTGAGTTTGTGCGCATGGGGGTGATGCACCGCAACACGTTTTTGAATTCGCCGGAGCTGCTGCACAACACGCTGCAATTTAAGGCGCGACCCACGCTGCTGGCGGCGGGGCAACTGGTGGGTACCGAGGGCTACACGGCGGCGGTGGCGGGCGGCTGGCTGGCGGGGACGAATGCGGCTCGTTTGGCTCTGGGGCGCGATCGCATTGCTCCGCCTGTAACGATGATGCTCGGTGCCCTGGTAGATTTTATTACCTCAGCAGAGCCCAAGCACTTTCAGCCAATGCCGCCCAACTTTGGCATTTT
>DASQNN010000212.1:0-13558 GCA_035644955.1 Nodosilinea sp.
GGCGGCCTCCGCGTCGGTGGCCATAGCGGCGCTGTAGATCGCTTTGAGGTCAGCCGCTACGGCTCTGCGGTCTTTGTAGGAGATGTAGCTCAGCGCATTGCGCACTAGGTGAACGATGCACAATTGCACCCGGGTCTGCGGAAAGACCGTTTCAATGGCGGCGGGGAAGCCCGCGAGCCCATCGACGCAGCCGATGAAGATATCTTTCACCCCTCGGTTTTGTAGTTCGGTCAGCACCGAGAGCCAGAACTTCGAGGATTCATTTTCTGTCATCCATAGCCCCAGCAGCTCCTTGCAACCGGCGAGATTGACCCCTAAGGCTAGGTGGATGGCTGTGTTAATCACTCGCCCATCCTGGCGCACTTTAACCACCAGAGCATCGCCGGTCAGAGGCGTTAGCCATAGGTCGGTCGCTGCGGCCAGCCCGCCGGAGAATCCTCAAAGTCTTGCTGGCGGCCGTAGGGGGTGAGATCGAGCAGGCTGTAGGCATCGGTCAGCCCTTCGCAGCCGCGGGCGTAGGTCGAGTAGGTGTGAAAGACCTCATCGTCGATGCGAAAAAACACGCTCATGCCGTGGTTTTCGCCCGGCATGAAGTGCTCCGCCTGGTCGCGGTAGTTGTACTGCACCGGAGCCACCGCTGGATCTAGGGTGACGTGAAAGTTGTAGTTAAAGTCGCTGCCAAAGGAGGAAGACCAGGGCAGAGTCCAGTGGTGGCGAGCTTTGTATTGCTCCAGTTTGGCCAGCGGCGCGCGGGATACGAGTACGAAGCTGGTGTCGCGATCGCCCAGCAGACTGAGGTTACCCAGAGCATTGACCAGGCCGGTACAGCCCGAGCAGCCGTTCTCCCACTCGGGGTCAAACATAAAGTGGTAGACCAGCAGCTGGCGGCGACCCTCAAACAGATCGAGCAGGCTGGTTTCCCCCCCCGGCCCTGCGAATTGGTACGTTTTCTTGAGCTTGACCATGGGCAAGCGACGGCGCTTGGCATTGACGCGATCGCGCTGTTTAGTCAGCTCTTTTTCATCGGCCAGCAATGCTTTGCGTTCTGCCAGCCAGGGGTCAGCCGACACGACGGGTGGATGGGCAAGAGTGGTGGTCGTCATGGCAATTTCTCCTTGGGTATTTAATCCTTAAGCGTTTACTTCAGTGCAGATTGGCCTGGAGGGTTTGTCTTTCGTTGACCTGGGCGTTGACCTCCTCATCCGCGGGGCGAATTTCGAAGGGGCCACTGCGCACCCCCGGATGGTGCGACATCAGCTGAATGGCGTGGTTGAGATCGCGGGCTTCCAGCATCAAAATGCCGCCGATCTGCTCCTTGGTTTCGGCAAAGGGGCCGTCGGTGACCACAACTTGGCCGTTCTGATACCGCAGCGTGGCCGCATTGCGAACGCTTTGTAGCGCTTCTCCACCGATAAAGTGGCCGCCCCGCCGCAGTTCGTCATCGTAGGCAAAGCAATCGGCCATTAGGGTCGCCTGCTCGGCTTCAGAGAGCTGGTTCCACTGGGTTTCGTCGAAGTAGCCCAGACAGATGAATTTCATGGTTGCCTCCAAAAGTGGTTCTGAATTGTTCACCTTTGTGGAGTAGTCGTTTGGTTCGACAACAGATCGACAGGTCAACGAACTTTTTTTGGGAAATGTCTCAGTGCCGCCCTCTTAGATTGCCGGAGTGCCTTTGCGAGCAATGCACCGTCCTTGGATTGTTTCTCAGACCAGTTCGCGCAGGCGGCTTTCTAAAAATCGACGCTCGGGTTCCTGCTTAACCAGTTCTAGCGCCCGTTGGTAAGACGATTTAGCGGCAGCAGTTGCTCCCAGCTGTCGGCACAGGTCAGCCCGCGCCGCGTGGGCCAGGTGGTAGTCGGCTAAATCGCCCTCGGCCAAAACCTCATCCAACAGTTGTAGACCAGCCTGAGGGCCATCGCGCATGGCCACAGCCACAGCCCGATTGAGCTGCACGATGGGACTTGGTTCGACCTGGGCTAATAAACCATACAAACTGACAATTTGAGCCCAGTCCGTTGCGGCTGAGTCAGGGGCTTCGGCGTGGACGGCGGCGATCGCTGCCTGAATTCCGTAAGCCCCCACCTGCCCTGAGGATCGCGCCCTGCTGCACCAGCGATCGCCCCTCCGCAATCTGGCCCTGGTTCCACAGGGCGCGATCCTGATCAGTCAACAGAATCAAATCGCCCGTGGGAGTAGTGCGGGCCAGCCGCCGCGACTCCTGCAGCAGCATCAACGTAAGCCCAAAATGAGGGTTAGTAATCCTCAAAAAGTATGGCGATCGCGCTGTAGCATGTACAGAGCCAAACTTTGATTTGCAGAATAGAGAGAAAGGGGTGTCAACCCATCAACGCCGACGTTGGGTTTCGTTCCTCAACCACAACCTACAGGTACTCGCTCGGTGCTCACAATAAAGCTGGGCTCACCTCGCGACTACGGGGTGCTTGCTCTTGGGCTGCTTCGATCAATCCCTGTAGGGTTTTGAGGAGCTCTTGCTCGTTATAGGGTTTTGAGAAGTAGGCTGAAGCCCCCAAGCTCATGGCCAGTTTACGGTGTTTATCATTCATCCGCGATGTCAACATCGCGATGGGGAGTTGCTGGTAGTCAGGCCACGATCGCAGCTCTGACAGCACCCCGTATCCATCGAGTCGGGGCATCTCAATATCACAGATGATTGCCTCTACCCTGAGACCCGCTGCTAGTTTATCGATCGCCTCTTGACCATCCTTGGCTTGCTCAACCTGATAGCCAGCTTTCTCGAGGGTGAGGGCCAGATAACGGCGAACATTAATTGAGTCATCGACAATCAGCAACGTTGGCAACTGACCGAGGGACACCGCTGGTACAGCGGCGATCGACGCTGGTGCATGGACAGCCTGGACGGGGGGGCGAGGTAATGCCACCGGTACCGATGGTGGGGGCAATTCCCGCTCCCGAGGCGATTGAGCTTGAATCCACTCCAGCAGTTGGAACGGATCTAACAGAGGAATCACGTGCCCATCGCCTAGAATGCCGGTGCTGCTGAAGTAGGCAGGCAGAGCGACAGGGCCTTTGATGGGGCTAAGGGAAATTTCTTGCTCACCCCAAAAGCGATCGATACACAGCCCCTGCAACCCCTCGTCCTGCTGAATCACCAAGACAGTGGGCTGGTTAATCATTGGCGTTCCATCCATTTCGAAGGGTCGCCCTGCACCATTAAACTGCAGCCAGTCTTCCAGGCGAATCAGGTCAACCCGTTGACCTTCCCAAACTAAATCACGGGCCAAATCATGGGCCAAATCATGGGCCAAATCACGGGTGCGCTCCTCTAGGCTAGTGGGCAGGCTCGCCATCCCCTTAATACTATCGATGGGAATAGCAAAGACCAGTCGGGCACTTTCTACCAGCATGACTCGCAAGACAGAAACGGCCAGCGGTACTTGAATGGTAAATGTAGTCCCTTGGCCTAGCCGGGTATCGACTCGAATATCGCCCCGAATCTGTTGCACGTTGGTGCGTACGATATCCATGCCAACCCCTCGGCCCGAGAGTTCAGTCACTTGTTCCGCCGTACTGAAACCCGGCTCGAAGATCATGTTTAGCAGGTCGCGATCGTGCAGGTTATACACCTCCGCTTCGGTCATACCCATGCGACGTAGGCAGCTGCGAATTTTTGCTGGATCAATGCCCCGGCCATCATCCTTAATCGTGATCAGAGTCTGGTTACCCCGGTGAATGGCCTTGATTGTGATCGTACCTTCTGCCGCTTTGCCGGCCGCAATGCGCTCCTCAGGCGATTCGATGCCGTGGCCAAAGGCATTGCGAAGCAGGTGATTGAGCGGGTCGGTCAGGGCTTCGAGAGCGACCTGGTCGATCAGGGTCATGTCTCCCTCAATGGTGAGGTTGACCTGCTTGTTGTACTGTAGGGCCAGATCTCGCATGACCCGGGGAAAACGCTTGACCAGCGTGCTAAAAGGTCGCATTTGCATCTTGGTCATGCCACTCTGTAGCGCCCGAGTCGTATAGTTCAGGTCTGTGGTGGCATTGCTGGCTTCCCGTAGGCTTAAGGCAATGTCGCTCGATACCTCTTGAAGCTGCACAATCCGTTCCATTTGCTCCTGGGAGATGAGATGGAGGTCGGTATAGCGATCGAATTCCAGGGCATCAAATTGCTGGGCCAAGGAAGATTGCTCCGCTGAGGGGAACTGACTACCCAGGGTTGAACCCATCGCCCCTGGGTTAGGGGCAGACCCTAGCGGCATTGATGTAGACACTAACCCTTCCATCGATGCCCGGTCATACCACTGCCGCAACTGACGGCTTGACTGCTCCAGTTGCCCCATGCGGTCTTGCATGAGGGCCACCAAGCTGTGCAATTGGGAATGCCGCAGGCTGACGGCATTCCGCTCTACGATCAGCTTGCCAAAGAGAGAGTTGAGGTGCTGCAACTGCTGGGCAGAGACTCGAACAGTTGTATTCTGCACCGCACCCATGGGCTTAGCAGGTGCATCTACTGACTCTGAAGCTGGATCGGCGATGGCCGCTGTTGGTGCCGTGTCATCCATAGGGGCAACGACATCGACTGAGCTGTCTAGAGCCTCAATCAGAATGGCTGCATCGGCTACAACGTCTGGCTGGATGTCAGCCACAGCCCTGACATCGAGACCAATCGCAATGGGGTCTCGGTCAAAGTCTAAAGCGTATGGGTGAGCTTCTGGATCGGATTCTAGATCGGGCTCGGAGTCAGTGGTGCCAAAGCTGCCGACAAAATCTTCCAGGTCGTGCAGGTTGCTGCCATCCAGCCAGTCCAGGTCTGGAAATTCTAGCTCATCGGCCTCCCCGTCCTTCTGGTCACTGGACAGGGTGTCCAGCAGCGCTAAATCTGTACCACGAACCCCATGGTCAACCCCCTCCTGGGCGATCGCTGGGGTAGCGTCACTGGTGCTTAGCCAGAGGTCGTTGACGACGATGGTGGGGGGCAAGTGGCTAAACCGACCAATCAGTACCAGGGCGTGGGAACGGCGCCAAGTCGCCAAGGCTTCTTGACCAAAGGCACCGATGTGCTGATCGCTGATCCGGGGCAAATACGTTTGAACCGATTCACACAGCTGGACAAAGGCCGCCAGGTCGCTGATGCGGCCAAACTCAGCTAGCTGCTCTGTAGTAGCTCCCAGTTCAGCCGCCAGTTCAGCGGCCAGTTGATGGGTCGTCAGCTGAGCTAACTGGGCCTCAAACTCATCCAGGCATTCTTCAACCCCGCTGGAGAAAATCAGCGTGGCCACATCAACGTTCTCCTCCTGGGCCAGCAGCAGGTCGTCGTCGTCGGGACGAAGATCGCCCAGGTGCGATCGCAGCTGCTCGAAAATCGGCTCGATCTCGGCCTTCATTCTGATGTCATCAAGGGCAATTCCCTCGCGACTACAGCGGCTAGCCAGGCGCAGCGCATCGACCCCTTGCAGAAATAGCGATTCGATCTGAGCATTGATCGCGATCGCATCGCCACGAACCCTCAAAATCTTGAGAAAATCTTCGAGCCGGTGGGCAATTTGGCTGATGGGCATAAAGCCCATCATGGCGGCCCCACCCTTAACCGAGTGCGCCGCTCGCAGCGCCTGGTCAAGTTGGGCGGTATCGAGGGCAGCGGTGCTTAGCGCTAAGGCAACGGCTTCAATTTTCTCGAAATAGTCTTCAACTTCTTCGAGAAAACTGAGGCGAACCTGTTGTTCTGTATCCATAGTAGTGTCTCTGTGAGCGACGTTTAGCCATCAGCGAGGCAGCGGGCAATCGGTTTTGAGGGTTGAGGGCTGAGGGTTGATGTCAACCGACACAGTCAACCCTCAACCCTAAGGACGGGTACCTTCCCATCCACGTCGTTCTAATCGACCTTAAACTGCTCCACAGAGGCTTGCAGTTTTTGGGAGACCTGCGCCGTTGTTTGCATGGCCTGGGCAACCTCGCGGGATTCCAGCGAACGCTGTTTTGACGCTTGGGTGACCTGTTGCATAACCGTTGTTACGCTCTGGGCCGACGCCGCCTGGGCAATCGTGCTTTCCGAAATAGCCCGCATCAGTTGGTCAATTTCCTGCGATCGCCCTAGCACTTCGGTCAAGCGCCGCTTGGTCGTTTCCACCTGGTGGGTACTGTCTACCACCTGGGTAGTGCCTATTTCCATGGCTGCTACCAGTTCCTGGGTTTCGGCCTGAATACTGGTGACAATCTTGGCAATTTCCTTGGTTGCTGCGGCTGACTGTTCGGCCAGCGCCCCCACCTGTTCAGCAACCGCCGTAAAGCCCTGACCGAGTTCACCGGCCCGAGCCGCCTCCACACTGGCGTTAATCGAGAGGAGGTTGGTTTTTAGGGCCAGTTCATCAATCAAGGCAACCACCTGGGAAATCTTCTGGGCTGACTCTCCCAGGCGTTTCATTTTCTTGGTGGTGTCTCCCATGGTGGTCCGCAGGCCGAGAATGCTGCTCACCGTTTGATCCATAGCCTGATTACCCGCCTGCACCGTTTCGTAGGCTGAGTTGGCAATGGTTGATGCCTCTTCAGCATTGTGGGCCACGGTCTCAATGGCTTGAGACATAGTCTGTACAGAACCCAGCGCTGTCTGGATTTCCTTGGCTTCTACAATGGCTTTCTCAGCTAGCTCACGAATCGCGACCTCATTTTGGCTGAGAGACTGGTTCACCTGGCCCGAAGAATCTCGCACCTGAATAGCGATATCCTGCAGGTTCTCAATGACAGCATTGAACAGGTCAGCGACAATACCAATTTCCCCTTCCATCAGCTGGGCCCGGGCGGTCAAGTCTCCATCAGCCGCGCCTTCAATGCGGGTCATCATGCTGAGAATCTGCGTCTCTAGCGACTGACGTCGCCGCTCTTGTTCGGCTACGGCAAACATTTGGGTCTCAAGGGCGGCCAAACTACTCATGGCAACCCCGAGCTGTTGAGCTTCCTGCTGGAGGATAGCCACTTCCTCGGGTTGCCAGCTGTGGAGGCGGGCGCAGTGGTGGGTGACCAACAGACCATACAATTCACCGGCCACCTGAATGGGTACCACCAGGTTCGATTTAATCTGCAGACGCACCATCAACTGCTGGTGGTCGGGGTGGAAGCCTGAGTTCATCACGTCATCGGTGGGCACAACTCGACCCTGCTTGTACTCATCGATTAGCGCTTGGGGAATGCACGGATCGCTAATAGTATCCCCTAGGGCCACCGGAAACCCTGGAAGCACATCTTCACCCGCAATGTAACCGCTGAGGTCTGGCTTGAAACGATAGACCACTACCCGGTCTGCCGACAGTTTGAGTCGAACCTTACCCAAAAACTTGTTCAGGGGTACCTGGATGTCGCTGTCGTTTTTCGATTGGGCGATCGCGGCCAGGAACTGCACCCGCTCGGTTTCATCCTGCTGGAGTCCGAGCAGGTTCTTGACCTGTTTCACCAGGTTGTTAAAGGTGCTCGCCAACTGCTGGGTCTCTAGGGTACCGGCTTCGATGGCGACAACATTCAAATCACCGTCAGCCATTTGGCTGGCGGTCTCAGACAACTGGTTAATGGGGGCCGAAACCCGACGGGACATGTAGAGAATCATGCCCATGGCGGCGGCACTGAGAATACCCCCAATAATCAAGAACCGCTTGAGAATCTCATACCCGGCCTCTTTTAGCTCAGCTGTATCAATGGAGGCGATCGCAACCCACTGAAGATCGGGCACCGTAGCCATAGCGTAGTGTTTAGTGCCGTCATTAAACTGGGCAACCAAGACATCTCTGTCCTGACGAGTAAGGCGCTCTACCTGTAGTGCTTGAACGTTGAAGGATGCCTTCAGGGTAGCTACCAGTTGTTCTGGAGATTGCTCGGTGGCGGTAGCAGCCTGCAGGGCAGCGGCAATTTTAGTAACCGGTTCTCCCCCCGTAGCCGTTTGGTCAACCAGTTCGCTGGTCGGGATGGCCACGGCTTGGCCATCTTCCCCCGCCTTGAACGAGGCCACTACACGACCAGTGGCAGGATCAACCACCTGGATTTGGTTCGACTGTTTGACCGTGCCGAGAAACTCGGCCAGGCTGTCATTTAAGCCCGCTAGGGACGCTCCAGATTTAATCACCCCTACGACTTCAGCGGTAGTTGGATCTTGAATGGCTGTGGTTAGCGCTAGAACGTAGGCTCCTGCCGACTCATCGTATTCTGGCGATTCCACAAAGAGGCCGTCTTTATGGGCACCCTGCCACCAGGCTTCATCACTCTGAACAAAGTCAGAGGTGACGTTTGAATAGGCAACGTTAAAGCCGTCGCGGTTCGTTACAAATATTTCTTCTAGACCTGCCTTCTCGGACACCTGTTGCAGATAGGTGTTGAGACCGGCATTGGGTAGAAGCAGTTTACTGCCGTTATAGTATTTTTCTAGACTTTCCGCTGGAACTTGGGCTAGCTTTTTAGTGGCAACTTCTCGGTCAGCCGCCTGCAGCGCCGCCTGGAGCATGGGATTAATGCCCACCAGTTCCGCGTTCATACGCAGTTCTTCAATGAAGGCAGCGCTGAGGTCACTACCGACGAGGGCTTCTTTCTGAAGAGAGACTTCCTCTGCACTGTAAACTCGATCCTGGGTAATCCAGTATTCCACGGCGCTAATGATGGCCAGGGGCAGCAGCGTTACCGGCATTAGGGTGAGGAGTAGACGGCTCCGCAATGTGCGCGCCTTATTGCTGCCCTCGGCTTTTGGAGTGGTCTTAGGGTTCGATTTACCAGTGTCTGAGGTGGGCTTGGGAGGAGGGCTAACTTGATTACGTTTGGTTGTCTTCAGCCGAGCCTTGGCCGAGGGAGGCGAGGGGGGAACCGATGCCCCATTGCTATGATTAGGGGTTTCAGAGTAAGAGAAAGGCTTAGCAGTCGTCATGGGTCACGGCCTCATAGGTGTACGAGTCGACAAGTAGGGGACCTTAAACAAGGCGTAAGGCATCCTACAGTGGTGAAAACACTGGTGAAAATTAAAGGCAGAGAAGTGTTTAGGGCGGGTTTTCTTAACCCCTAAGGAGCCCTTGGCCGGTCATCAGCGGCAGGATAAGGCGGGGGCGGCGGCGATCGCTTTGACATCGAGCACTGGAATAGATTGCCCCTCTCGCCTCACACGACCCCGCAGAAAGGGTGTGAGTGTAGCGCCAAAGTCACCCGTAGTCGATTCAATATCCTTCGGTTGGAGGCGCAAAATCCCCTGAATTTCCTGAACCGTTAGGGCCAACAAATTGGTCTCTTCGGGTGCCTCAGCTGCGGGGGCCAGGCGAACGGTCAGCATGGAGTAGTACTGACGGTTGACTGTTAACACAGGAATTTGCAGGAGCTGGGCCAAACTGACCACGCAGAGTACCTGGTTGCGAGCGTTCATGACCCCCAAAACACAGGCGGGCAAGTTGGGGATGGGGGTGACCATGTGGGTCGGTATCCAGGCTGATTCCTGCACATCCTCCAGGGCAATCAGGGCAGGCAGGTTGGGAGCAATGTTGATCCTCAGGTAGCGATCGCCAGTCTGCGAATCTGGTTGAAATAACTGGGGCAACAGTTGCTCTAATCGGGCCGTGGAGGTAGGTGCTGTCGATGACGTAGGTGCCATAGGTTTAGCCCAGAACCGATTTTACGGCACCCAGCAGTTGCTCCTGATTGCAAGGCTTAATCAGGTAAGCCACAATGCCCTGCTTTTTTGCCCAGGCTTGATCGACCTGGCTATCCTTTGTGGTGCAGGCGATCACCGGAATTTTAGCCGTCTCTGCACCTTTTTTGAGTTTGCGGCAGAGTTCTAAGCCACTCATATCTGGCATTACTAAATCAGTCACAATGACATCCGGGGGATGAGCGGTTGCCTTCTCTAGGGCATCTACTCCATTGATGGCTGTCGAAACCTGGTATCCCCCTGCGGAGAGATAACCGCTGAGCAGCTGTAACTCAGACTGTAAATCATCAACTACAAGAATCTTACTCATGATTTTATCCCTAAAAATTAGCTAAACAATGCGACAAACAGAGCAACAATGCGACAAACAGAGCAACTGACTACAACGCCGGGATAAATGCTTTCCGGATCACCTTATTCTTGCTCCTAGGCCTAGACCCTGTTAATAGCTTTCCCATGTAACAATGATGAATACCGTATGGTTGGCGACAACATGCTTGGCCAACTCAACCGAGTAAAATTTTAGTGCAAATACTTTTCAACCACAGCTAGCAAGCTACCGCGCGTGAAGGGCTTAACCAAATAGTCTGTGGCACCGGCAACTTTAGCCCTTGCCTTGTCAATTAAGCCGGAGCGGCCAGTTACCATAACGATTGGTGTCTCACGAAGAGCGACACTGTTTCGGAGTAGGCTACACAGTTTATAGCCATTGATCTCCGGCATTGTGATATCCATTAAAATCAAGTCTGGCTTCAGCCGAAAGAGCACTGATGCTGCCTTAACCGGGTCATCGATCTTGGTAACCTCGTACTCATCGTGGTTGAGAAAGCGGTGCATCTCATTCAAAATTGTCGGACTATCATCTACACAAGCAATTTTGAATACTTTAGTCGCAGCCTTTTCCTGTATTAGTTTTGCAGGAATGGGTGGGATACTTGGCAGTTTCCGATAGACTTCATGAGGATCATGTAAATAGACCTCGCCCCGTTTGATAAACGGATAAAGCAAGTTGGCAATCTTAAGCTCATCCTGATTCAACACTAAAGCTAGTTGTCGAATACTCATGCCCCTTAAAAACTTGCTTAGCTTGATCAATTCTGGAGAGCTTGTATCCTGCGAGCCATTGGAAAAAAGATAAGGGCGCTGATGAGGAGATTTAATCAAACTGCTAAATTTCTGCCACTTCTGCATCCGATCTTGGAAGTGACTGAGCAAATCTTCTAGTTCCAATCTTGGCTCTAGAATGGTCTCTTCGCTAGGGCTAGCCTGGCCTTGAGTCCACTGGTAATGCCCCTCGGTGAGCCAGAGAAAACTCTCGATGGCTTCTTTGGTCAAATTCTCCAGGAGCTGCGTAAATTCTATAACGTTGAGATAGCCATGGCGATGAAACCAGGTAATGATAGGGTTTCTAGAGCCGGGTTGAAGCCAGTCTTCGGAGCGAATCATGAGGCCCGTTTCGGTCAGCGACTGATTGGCCGTGGTGAAATTATTAATGCCAACACAACGGAAATGGTAGTCTAGCGTGGCCAACGACTGGAATGAACTTGACGCGTATTGAAGCTTACCATTGCGAAAATAAATTCGCCAAACCATCTCGTTGTTAAAGGCCTGTAAATAGCCATCCTCATGCCTTGCGGCAATATCCTTGAGGGTTTGAACTGGATCGCTTAGCCAGTTAACAAACTCTAGAGATGCCTCTTGAAGACACTCTGTTTCAGAATTAGACATAAGAAATCACTCAAGGGGGCTTTACAATCCATTACATATAGAGTTAACACGATCGTCTTCAAGCGTGGTTCAGTGTTTACACCGAAATTTTAAATTATGTCCATTGCCTACAGGGCTATTGCTTTTAAGCATTTTTTAGGGAGGCATTGTCTGTTACAGATTTCCCCGTTGCAAGGTTGTCGAATCGTAGATGCGACGTTGACTCCGGTGCCCAAGCAGCGCAATACCTGGGTCATAAACCCACCGCCTCAGAGAGTGGCAAGAGCAGCCCCATAAGCAGGCCTAGAAAGATGTCGATGCCCGATGAACGAAGAAAAATGGGGTATCCCATTACGGTTACAAGAACCAGGTCAGTCGTGATGTCGGCCTTGGTTTCACTCGCTGTTACAGCCGCCGTTGTCGTGCGTAGCCTTGGCTTAGCCTGGGCTCGGACCCAACGGAAGCTGTGGGGGAATAGCGCTTAAGCTAGGGGATGAACACCCTCTGCATAAAGGTCTCTGCCGCAAATGAGACGCTAATTCTTGGGAAACTCAATTAATCGAGGTGCCCTTTTGCGTGTTGATTCCTGAGGTTGTTGGTCGGGTTGAATTAGCTACTCAGTATCGACAGCATTAGCCTCTTCGTACACGAAGTAAAAGATCAGTTTTAAAGATTTCCTTAAAGCGAGTCTTTTCGGTACGTCATCTACTTCGCGATAGACAGACAGATTAATTTTTGGAATCGGTCTAATGAAGGATACAGTACTTGTTAAATGTGTTGACTATAGTTGAAACCCCAGCGCGCTAGATCTCATTCCCTCCAAAGATAATTGCATAGGGAGAGCCAACGCAATTTCAAAGTACAAAGCACTTTATAGGGAAGTATAAGAGGATGTTTGAAAAGTTAGGGCTTGAGTAAAAAAGCTCACTCCGTATAGGTTGTAGATAGATGTCAGCAACGCCGGAGTAAGGCTATGAGTAAAGACTACCCCAGCAACTTAACCCGAGACCAATACGAGCTCCTAAGTGATTTACTGCCTGAGGCCAAGCCTGGTGGACGTCCCCGGAGCGTGGATTTGTGGGAGATTCTCAACGCCATCCTGTATTTACTGGTGGAGGGCGTGCAATGGCGGGCGCTACCGGGAGACTTGCCACCGTGGCCGACGGTGTACACCTACTTAAGCCCTTCGGGCAGGCTACGCCAACGCAACTGGCGTAAGGATGGTACCTGGATCGCCATTCATGACCATCTTCGAGAATGGGTTCGCATTGCGCAAGACCGCCACGCTCAGCCGTCAGAGGCCGTAATTGATAGCCAAAGCGTGAAGAGTGCGGCATTCGTTCATGAGGCGGTGGGCGATGATGCGGGTAAGAAAATTACCGGTCGCAAACGGTTCGCAACTGTCGATACCCTGGGCCTGGTGTTGCGGGTGCTCGTTACCGCAGCCAATCTGCCCGAGCGTGCGGGTGGCAAGCAGGTGCTGTCCCGGGTGAAGGGGATGGGAACATCCATCGCCAGACTAAACCTGATTTGGGCGGATGGAGGGTTTAACGACCCCGCCTTCATGATGTGGGTGATGGATACCTGTCGCTGGATTGTTGAGGTCGTGCTCCGACCCCAGCAGACCAAAGGGTTTGTCCCGACAGCTCTCAGGGCTTGAATAGTTGCGTGATACGCAAACAATCAAGCGCCTGAAACTTGCTTCAGAAGGCACTTTCAGGAACCTTAGTTTTTGGCCGGACTAATTTTGGACTAAATTCCGGAGCCTTTTTGACCCCTCTCTAGGGCATCTCGCACAGCAATGGGGATTAGGAGTTATCGCCCTCCTATCCCATAAGGATAGGAGACGCACCTCAACTTGGCTCATAGAGCCATTGCCGAATAAATGCAGAGTCTTATTGACAGTCTTTTTTGTTTCATAGTGAGACCTTTAGAGATACTAGTGAGTCTTATGATAAGACTAATTCGATAAGGGGGGTGTGGTTCTGCTAGAGCTAAGGGCAAGAATTAAATCAGGATAGCCGTCCCGCTGTTCACTCTCCAATAACCAAAGCCTCACAGCAGCACACCTTAAATACCCTTTCCTCTTTGCATTCTTCCAATCTGAGTCCATCTAATCTCGCTAAAAGACTCACGATTGAAGGCCTGAGTCTTTCAGTGAGATAGCGGCAGAGCAAAATCACAAGTCCCTCCAATCCATTTCTTAGT
>DASQNN010000213.1:0-1814 GCA_035644955.1 Nodosilinea sp.
GTCGAGGCTAGCCCCGTGGCGGTGTAAGTGCCCACGACCTCAGGACCCTGTAACAGCATCTGGCCGTAGTCCAAGGTCGAGGCAGCGGCAAACACGCCCACTGGCTGCCCTCCCAAGGCGTGGGGCACTATGCCGGCATCCTCTAGGGCCTCCCAGACGATCTCCAAAAACAGCCGCTGCTGGGGGTCAATGTAGGGGGCTTCGCGGGGGGCAATGCCAAAAAACGCCGGGTCAAACTGGTCGACCCCGTCGAGGAACCCACCCCAGCGGCAGTAGGTTTTACCCGTAGCCTGGGGGTCGGCATCGTAGAACGCATCGACATCCCAGCGATCGGCAGGCACCTCCCGAATGGCGTCTTGCCCCTCGGTTAACAGCCGCCAATAGGCCTGGAGATTGGGCGCCGCCGGCAACCGACAGGCCATCCCCACAATAGCAATGGGTTCTGGTAACCCTCGTTTGCGCTGCAACTGTAGCTCCAACAGCAGCCGTTTCTCTGGGGAAAGGCTGCTAATTCGCCTAGCGAGATCCTCCACAGGCTGACTCCCACGCTCCATTAATTACTCTTAATGACTCTGTCTGCCCAGCAAGGTTTGCACCTCTGCGTCAGACAACATTTCTAATTCTCTTACGATTTGATCCAGTTCCCTAGGATCGACGGCCTCTACCATTGGAGCGGCTACAGTAGCACGGTCCTGGGCCGAGGCCAGATAAATCGACAGCGCCTCTATGGTTGGGTACTCATAGGCCAGGGTAGGTGATAGGGACACTCCCAGGGTCGATTCCAAGGCTTCAGCCAGCTCCACCGCCGCTAGGGAATCGAGCCCGTGCTCGGCCAGGGGTTGGCGCACATTTAGGGTGTGCTTGGGCACGTTTAGGGCGTTGGCTAGCCAGCTCAGCATCCAGTCGGCGATCGCATCGGGGCTGGTCAAAGGCGGCGCTGCCGGTCTGGCTGGGCTGGCAGCGGCGAGCGACTTGGCCTCTACCTCAGGCTGATTCAGGTTTTCCGAAGCGATCGCCTCGTCGCTGTCGTCGACCGAGGTTTCAGCGGTCGCCAGGGCTTGGCCAGTCTCTGCCGCAGGCCAGCTATAGACCACGTCAAACTGCCCGTCTAAAAACATCGACCGGCACAGGTGGCGCTGCACCTTGCCGCTGGAGGTTTTGGGCATGGCGTTGGGCTTGAGCAGGGCGATCGCCCCCACCTGCAAGTCGTGGTCTTCGGCCACCCAGCGGCGCAGGGCGGCAAAAATCGCCTCGGGGTCAGCGGTGCGCAGGGCACTGCGCTCCAGCTCATGGACGATCACCAGCTGTTCGGTGTCATGCTCCATGACTGAAAAAGCGGCGCCGCTGCCCTGGCGCAGGGCTCGATGGGCCTGCTCTGCGGTGGCCTCAATATCCTGGGGATAGTGGTTACGGCCCCGAATGATGATCAGATCCTTTAGCCGACCGGTGACGTAGAGGTCATCGCCGTAGAGAAACCCCAGGTCGCCCGTGCGCAAAAACGGCCCCTCAGCCCCATCGGCCAGGGTGGCGTGGAAGGCTTCTCGGGTAGCGGCCTCTCGCCGCCAATAGCCCTGGGCAATGCTGCGCGACCAGCGCACCCAGATTTCGCCGATGGTGTTGGGGGGGCAGGGCAGGTGGCTGTCGGGGTCAACAATACACACCTGATTGGCAATCGCCGGGGGGCCACAGCTGATAATGGGGCGAGCGGCGTCGGCATCGGCGGCAGCGACCAACGTGACCTGATTTTGTTGCAGGTCGGTGGCTTTGAGAATCAGGTGCTTAGGCTCGGCCTGCACCGCCTCGCCGGTCACCAG
>DASQNN010000214.1:0-13981 GCA_035644955.1 Nodosilinea sp.
TCCAAAGACGAGAAAACCCTGCGCCGCGCCATCCACATCGCCATTCAGGCGATCACCGAAGATATCGACGGCGACTACCAGTTCAACACCGCCGTCTCAGAGCTGATGAAGCTCAGCAACGCCCTCACCGACTCCCCGGCCAAGAGTTCCCCCGTGTACAGCGAGGGCATTCGCGCCCTGGTGCTGCTGCTGGCCCCCTTTGCCCCCCACCTGGCCGACGAGTTGTGGCACCAGATGGGCCATAGTGAGTCTGTCCACCGTTCCCCCTGGCCCGTGTTTGACCCCAGCGCCTTAGCGGTGGATGAAATTACCCTGGTGATTCAAATCATGGGTAAAACGCGCGGCACCCTGGAGGTACCGGCCGACTCCGACAAAGCGGCGCTAGAGAAGTATGCCCGTGAGTCAGAGGCCGCCCAGCGCTACCTGGACGGCAAGGAGATCAAAAAGGTAATCGTAGTGCCCGGTAAGCTGGTCAACTTTGTGGTGGCCGGATAGCGGGCTGGGCTGAGGGCTAAAAGATTGAGGGATCCTATCTGACCCTCCTGATTGGTGGGGGCATTGCAGTGCAATGTCCCTACGAGGTGCCTACTTTAAACCAGGGTTTCTCATCTTAGGTTTCATATCAGGTTCCCACTTGATCGACTTTGACCCTAGGATGGGCACCTTGGCCCATAGAGCCTATTAACCCTGTGCCATGCCCCGCCTAAAACGCCCCCGCCGCCCCGCCCCCGCTGCCCCGCCCGAACTCAT
Source organism: Nodosilinea sp. (assembly GCA_035644955.1). GTDB lineage: Bacteria > Cyanobacteriota > Cyanobacteriia > Phormidesmidales > Phormidesmidaceae > Nodosilinea. The sequence goes on from DASQNN010000214.1 coordinate 751, forward strand.
TATTGAGGCCGGCCGCACCGAGGCCCAGTACTTTCGTGACCTGTGGCGCTACCGGGAGCTGTTTTACTTTCTGGCCTGGCGCGATATTTTGGTGCGCTACAAGCAGACGGCGATCGGGGTCGCCTGGGCGCTGATTCGCCCATTTTTAACCATGGTGGTGTTCACGGTGGTGTTTGGCCAGCTGGCCAATCTGCCCACCGAGGGCAGTGCCCCTTACCCCATTCTGGTGTTTTCAGCGCTGCTGCCCTGGCAGTTCTTTTCTAACGCCCTCAGCGAGTGCAGCAACAGCCTGATTACTAACGCCAACCTGATCTCTAAGGTGTACTTTCCCCGATTGGTGGTGCCCACCAGCGCGGTGATTGTCAGCTTTGTAGACTTCCTAATTTCGGGCATTATTTTGCTGGGGCTGATGGCCTGGTACCAGGAGGTACCCTCGTGGCGGGTGGTAACGCTGCCCCTGTTTATTGCGATCGCGTTTGCGGCGGCGATGGGGGCGGGGCTGTGGCTGGCCGCGCTCAACGTGCAGTACCGCGACTTTCGCTACGTGGTGCCGTTCTTGGTGCAGTTTGGCCTCTACGTGTCGCCGGTGGGCTTTAGCAGCGCCATTATTCCCGATCGCTGGCGGCTGCTGTATTCTCTCAACCCCATGGTGGGGGTGATCGATGGCTTTCGCTGGGCCATTATTGGTGGCGATGTGGCGCTGTACTGGCCGGGCTTTTTGCTGTCAATGCTGCTGGTGGTGGTGCTGCTGGTCACAGGCATTCTCTACTTTCGTCGCATGGAGCGCACCTTTGCCGATGTGATTTAGCGGGGGTTGTAGGGGTGCGATTCCATGAAAACCGACAAGCTCTACTATCAAATTTTTCTGGCTCAGCCCGCTCTACTGGCAGAGCTTATCCCTGGGTTGCCAGCAGACTGTGCCTTTGAGTATGTCGCCCCCGTCGTCAAAGAAAGCGAATTTCGGCTCGATGGGCTGCTGATGCCCCTATCGAATGACCCGGCGGTGCCGGTAATTTTTCTTGAGGCGCAGATGCAGCCCGATCGGCGCTTCTACGGGCGCTACTTTGCTGAAATTTACCTGTATCTTTACCAGTACCAAGTGGAGCGCCCCTGGCGGGGGTTACTCATTCTTCAGTCACGTCCGCAAGCGCTGGGTTCTGAAGCGCCCTACGCCGACTTGCTGGACAGCAAGGTACAGCGTATCTACCTGCAAGACCTGCTGAACGAAACTCAGCTACCTCCAGCGCTTGCCCTGCTACAGCTGATTGTGTTGCCGAATGCCGCTACAGCCCAGGCGGCCCAAAGCCTATTGCGCACCGTAAAACCTCGGGGAGAAGAGGCCTTTCAACAGATTCTCAATTTAGTGGAAGCTATACTAATCAATAAATTCCCGCTGTTGACGACTCAGGAGATCCTAGCGATGTTAGACATCAAAACGGCTGACATCCGACAAACCCGCTTTTACCAAGAGGTCTTGGCCGAGGGCCGCGAGGAAGGCCGTCAAGAAGGTCGCCAGGAAGGTCGCGAGGAAGGCCGCAGAGAAGCTGAGGCAGCGCTTCTAGTCCGCTTGCTGAGCCGTCGACTGGGTGTGCTCTTAGAAGCGCAAACCGAGCAGATTAGGGCACTATCGCTGGAGCAGTTAGACCAACTGTCCGATGAGTTTTTTGATTTAGCTGATTTGGGTGACTTAGATAGATGGCTGGCAAACCATCCAACCGCCCCGCCTCAGGCGATCGCCCCAGAAGAAGCTACAGAAGGCTAAGCGGCCAGAAACTGTGGTCTAGGGCGATCGTGCATTACCCCGTCTTTGTTGACGGAGGGGTGCTGAGCATAACTACCGCATCGCATGGGTTAGGGTCAAACCGGGCCATGAGTCTGCGTAACTAAGTGTGTGAACATGCAATTTTCATAAAGCCAGGGGGCACAATGAGCACAATGGCCGATGCGCCTCTAGTGAACTGCCCCCGTTCTACTGCCCCCATGTCTGACACGGTTATCCAGGTCGAGAATCTCGGCAAAAAGTACGTTATTGGTCACCAGCAGCAGGGCAACTCTCGCTATGTGGCGCTGCGCGACGTGGTTGCCGATGGTGTGAAATCTTTGGGTCGTCGTCTGCGCTACCCCCTCAAACCCCAGCCTAACCCCCACGAAGAAGAGTTTTGGGCGCTAAAGGATGTCTCCTTTGAGGTGAAGCAGGGCGAGGTAGTGGGCATTATTGGCCGCAATGGGGCGGGCAAATCGACGCTGCTAAAGATTTTGAGCCGCATTACAGAACCTACGGAGGGGCGGGTGCGCCTGCGGGGGCGAATGGCGAGTTTGCTGGAGGTAGGCACGGGGTTTCACCCGGAGCTGACGGGGCGAGAAAATATTTTTCTTAACGGCGCAATTTTGGGCATGAGCCGGGTGGAGATTAACCGCAAGTTTGATGAAATTGTTGACTTTGCAGAGGTAGAGCGATTTTTAGATACACCCGTTAAGCGCTACAGCAGCGGCATGTATGTAAGGTTGGCTTTTGCGGTTGCCGCCCACCTAGAGCCAGAAATTTTAGTTGTCGATGAAGTGTTGGCGGTGGGTGATGCCGCATTTCAGAAAAAGTGTTTGGGCAAGATGGAAAACGTAGCCCATCAGGAAGGGCGAACTATCTTGTTTGTTAGTCATCAAATGTCGGCGATTAAAAACCTGTGTTCTAGAACAATTGCTTTGAGCAGCGGAGCCGTTCAGTTTGATGGTGATCCACAGTCGGGGATTAGCTTTTATTTACAGGATTTGGCTAGAGCATCCAGTAAAACCTCTGTTGCTCAAATTCGACGAACGGGCACAGGAGATCTAGTCATCACAGACTTTTGGCTTGAGGATGCTGAGGGAGGGTTGATCACAACCGTAACTTCCGGAAGCACTATTACCCTCAACTTCGGCTACAAGGTAAACTCTCAAAATTCGCTTAAAAATGTTTCACTGGGGTTTAGCCTACACACTAATCTGGGAGATATTTTGACAATTTTGTATAGTGATTACATGGGGGTTTCGTTTGACAATTTACCTCAAGAAGGCCATATAAGCTGTCAGGTGACAGATTTCCCATTCTCAAGGGGGCGATACTATGTTGGGGTCCGGGCAGTTGTAAACAATGTAGAAGCCGACTGGCCGAGAGACTTTGTGGGCTCTATTGAGGTGGAAGACGGTAGTTTTTACGGCCAGGGCAGAACACCCCACAGCGGCATTGGCCCTGTTTTAGTCAAAGGGGAATGGGTAGTTAAAGGTCAGAGAGCATTTAATGAATGTCTTACGCAGCTATGAATTCTAAAACCATTTTCATGCGTAATGCGTCAAAAAAATATTCTCAGATATTGGGGGCGCTGATTAATCCTAGGGGATACTTTATATACCCTAAAGAATTTTATCTCCATCACAGGCTATCTTTCTCTCAAGAAGGAGAAGACCTAGTTTTAAGTAGAATTTTTGATGGCCAAGAGGCAGGGTTTTATGTGGATGTTGGTGCCCATCACCCACAGCGATTTTCAAATACCTACCTTTTTTACTTAAAGGGTTGGCGAGGAATTAACGTTGACGCCATGCCGGGAAGTATGGATGCCTTTAATCGTCTAAGACCAAGGGATATAAATCTTGAAATTCCCATTTCAAATCACCCAACAGAAGACTTAATTTATTACGAATTTGATGAGCCAGCTTTAAATGGATTTTCAAAAGAGCTTTCTTTAGAACGAGATCGAAATACCAATTACAACATTATCTCAACCAAAGTTTTGAAGACTGAGCGATTAGGGGACATATTAAGTAAGTACATAAAACCATTGCAAACCATTGATTTTATGAGTGTAGATGTTGAAGGCCTTGATTATGAGGTCTTGTTGTCAAACAATTGGAAAGAGTTTCGCCCTAAAGTTCTTGTGGTAGAGGACTTGAAAAACAAGGATGAAGCAACCAATTCGGACATCGTGAATTTTCTGTTGTCCCAAGGTTATAGGCCATACTCGAAACTCATGTATAGCTTGATATTATTGCGACAGGATCAATGATGTGAAATGACCCTAAAAACCCCAGTCATATTTTTGATATTTAATCGACCTAAATTTACTCAAAAGGTTTTCGAAGAAATTGCTAAAGCTCGTCCCGAAAAACTGCTTATAGTGGCAGATGGACCACGTAATGAAAAGGAATTTTTTGTTTGCGAAGAGACAAGAAAAATTATTGATAGAGTAAACTGGCCTTGTGAAGTATTAACAAATTATTCAGAAAGCAATCTTGGCTGTGGAAAAAGGGTTTCTAGTGGTCTTGATTGGGCTTTCTCTATCGTTGAGGAAGCAATAATTCTTGAGGATGATTGCCTTCCTTCCCAGTCTTTTTTCCATTTCTGTAACGAACTTCTAGAATTTTATCGTGATGATCAAAGGATCTGGGTGATTGGCAGCAATAATTTTCAGAATGGTCAGTGGCGGGGCAATGGCAGTTACTACTTTTCTAGATACAATCATGTTTGGGGATGGGCAACTTGGAGAAGAGCTTGGCAGCAGTATGATGGTGAACTAGAAACATGGCCTAAGTTTCGTGAGCTTAAATTGTTAAGTAGTGTTTTGGAAGATCCCAAAGAGGTTAATTATTGGACATCTATATTCGATAGTTTTTTGACCGAAGAAAAAATTGATACATGGGACTGTCAATGGACATATACTTGTTGGTCAAATAGCGGTTTAACTATTCTTCCTAACGTTAATCTTGTTTCTAATATTGGCTTTGGCCCAGAGAGCACTCACACAAACCACTCATCATCGAAAATTCTTGGATATATAGCTACAGGGAGTATAGACAAGATAAAACACCCTTCTTTTATAGTTAGGGATAACATAGCTGATGCTTATACCTTTAGGCGAATCTTTGACAACTGTGAACCAGAAGGTTTTGGGCGAGTAATTTGGAAAATAAAGGTTGTTTTAGGCAAGTTAAAGAGAAGAGCCATAAAAGCTTTTGGTCAGAATATTTGGTTAAAGTTAGTGAACTAGATCATGAAAATTTGCAGTCCGTTAATTCCTGATTCTGACCAAGTAGCACTCTTGAAGTCGTTTTCCATTGATGAAATCAAGTCCCGCTGGCTTAGCGATTTCAGTATTGATATTTCAGAAGAAATATCTGGGATAAAAAACATTGACTTGTATCTTTGTGGTCAAACCAGTTTACGTTTTTTTGTCCCTCTTGATGCTACTGGCTCCGAGAAAATTTATGAGCAGCTTGAAGATTTTGATTGGTACTACATGCCAGTCAAATGGGAGCATGACATAGCAGTTAAAGATTTAGTAGGCTGCACAAGAATTCTTGAAATTGGCTGTGGCAAGGGAGCTTTTGTACAACGCCTTCAGAAAAATGGCTTTGAAGTCGAAGGTATTGAAATGAATCCCAAGGCAGTTAGGTATGCTCAAGAGCAGCACATTCCTGTGCTTTTAAAAAGCCTGAAAGACTTACTGAAGTCTGAAGTGCCTAAATTTGATGCTGTTTGCACGTTTCAGGTTCTAGAACATGTTTCCGATCCTCATGGTTTTTTGAAAGATATTGTTGACTTAGTTCGTAAAGACGGAAAAATTATTATAGGCGTTCCAAATGCAGATAGCTTCTTAAAGTATCAGTTTAATGTGTTGGATATGCCGCCCCATCATATGACGCAGTGGTCAGCTTCAACCTTTCATTATTTAGAAAAAATATTTCCAATTAAAGTTGTTAGTGTTTTGTCAGAGCCTTTGTCGCTAATCCATGCTAATGGATATCTAATGGCATATTCTCAAAAGTGGGTCGCAGATTATCCGGTGTTAAAACTTGTCTTTAATCGGTTAACTCTGCCGTCGCTAATGAGACTCTTTAGAGCTGCAATCCGCATGGGCGTTGGTAGATTTTTGGTTGGGCAGAGCCTTTACGTTTGTTTTGAGAAACTCTGATGAAATGCCTCAACCTTGGCTGCGGCACGCGCTTTCACCCCGATTGGGTCAATCTAGACTCGATCGCCCATAGCCCAGACATCATCAAACATAACCTGCAAAAGGGCATTCCCTTTGATGATGCTTCCTTTGATGTGGTCTACCACTCCCACGTGTTAGAACACTTTAGCCAAGCCGCCGGCCAGCAATTTATCCACGAATGCTATCGCGTCTTGCGACCCCAGGGCATTTTGCGGGTGGTGGTGCCCGACCTAGAGCAAATTGCCCGCACCTACCTGCTTGCCCTAGAAAAATCTTTGACGGGTGACCCCACCTGGCAAGCCAACTACGACTGGATATTGCTAGAACTCTTTGACCAGGTTAGCCGCGACCAAACCGGCGGCGAAATGGCCCACTACCTCGGTCAGGCTTCCCCCGATCGCCTCGCCTTCATTACCAAACGTATTGGCACCGAGGCCCAGCATATTGCTGCTATGGTCAAAGCCACCGCTGCGCTCGCTCCCAAAGCCCGCTCCATTAGACAGCGACTGGGGCAAGTGCGAGAACTTTTGTATCGGCTCATGCTGCGGGGCGACTACGCTGCCCTACAAATAGGAAGACTCCGCCAAAGCGGCGAAATTCACTACCAAATGTACGATCGCTTTTCGCTTCAGCGGTTGCTAACCACCACTGGGTTTACCAACATAGAGTGTTGCGAGGCTGCCCAGAGCCAAATTGCCGACTGGGCCAACCTCCACCTCGACACCGAACCCAACGGCAGCGTTTACAAACCCGACTCTTTGTTTATGGAAGCCCAAAAACCCTAGCAGCCCACTCCCCCTGCCCAACCTACTCCCCCCCAAGCATCAGGATTTATGGTGAACAAACTACTGCACAAACTGGCCAAAAAAATGGGCATTGGCGAAGGTGGTCTAGAGCCTACGGCCCTGGATGCCGCTCTCAAGCGAACTCGCGATCGCAATACCACCTTCAACACCGTGATCGACATCGGTGCCTCTAACGGGTGCTGGTCTGAGCAGCTGAGGAAACATTACCCTAAAGCCTTTTGCTTCTTAGTTGAGGCCAACCCCTACCACCAGGCCGCCCTGGCGCAGTTTAAGGCCAGCCATGCCGACGTTGACTACGTGCTCGCCGCCGCTGGCGATGCCGAGGGCGAAATTTACTTCGACGGTACCGATCCCTTTGGGGGGCTAGCTTCCCACGAAGCGTCTGAAAAAACAAACCTCAAAGTGCCAGTTACCACTGTCGATCACCTCTGCCAAACCCATCAGCTGCAGCCACCCTACCTAATTAAGCTCGATACCCACGGCTTTGAAGTGCCCATCTTTGAAGGAGCCAAAGAAGCCCTCAAACAGGCCAGCTTGCTAATTGTAGAAACCTACAATTTCGACATTGCGCCCAACAGCCTGCGCTTTCCGCAGCTGTGCCAATATCTCGAAGCTCAGGGCTTTCGCTGCATCGACATGTGCGATCCGCTATATCGAGAGTTTGATCAGGCCTTTTGGCAGGTAGATTTCTTTTTTGTGCCCAATTCTTACCCTGGCTTTGAGCGCAATAGCTGGTGATAGAGAGCTTTAGAAGTTTGTGCTTGGAGTTTGGCGGTCAACGGGTTATGCAAGTTTTACAAGTTAACTTTAGCGATTTTGGCGGTGGCGGCGGCGGTGCTATTGCGATGTATCGCCTGTGCCAGGGGCTAGCACCGCTGGATGTAGACTGCAAAATCATCAGCAAAGTCAAAACCCTAAACTCTGATCAGTCTGATGTAATGCCCCGTTATAGAGTGCTAGAGGGGGTTGCCAAAAAACTTACTCAGTCTCTGGGGCTGAACGACATCCACACCATCAGCACCTTTAGGTTAAAGCAGCATCCCTTTTTCCAAGGGGCCGACTTGCTCAACCTGCACATTATTCACAGCGATTACTTCAACTATTTAGCGCTGCCAGTGCTCACCGCCCACAAGCCAGCCGTCTTTACCCTGCACGATATGTGGGCCTTTACCGGGCACTGTGCCTACAGCTACGACTGTAGCCGCTGGCAAACCGGCTGCGGAGCCTGCCCCTACCCCGATACCTACCCAAGCGTTCAGCGCGATCGCACTGCTCTGGAGTGGCGGCTCAAGCAGTGGGCCTACAGCCGGGCAAACCTAACCATAGTTACCCCCTCCCGCTGGCTCATGGAGAAGGCCCAGACCAGTATGTTAAGCGCCTTTCCCATTCAACACATTCCCAACGGGCTAGATGTGCAGGCCTACGCACCCATCGACAAAACCTTGGCTCGCCAAGCTCTAAATTTGCCCACCGACCGATACATTGTTATGAGCTGTGCCGAGAGCTTGGGCGATCGCCGCAAAGGTATGGATCTTTTGGTCAAAAGCCTCAACCAGCTCCCCACTGACATTAAAGCCAACACGGTGCTGCTGTTGATGGGCAACCGCTCAGAGGCGATCGATCGGGCGTTGCAGATACCTACGGTGGCATTGGGGTATGTGACGAGCGATCGGTTCAAAGCACTGGCCTATTCTGCTGCCGATGCGTTTTTATTTCCGACTCGCGCCGACAACCTGCCCATTGTGCTGCAAGAGAGCATGGCCTGCGGTACGCCCATGGTGTCATTTCAGGTAGGCGGTGTCCCCGACCTGGTGCGCCCCGATATCACAGGTTTGCTGGCCATGCCCGAAGACATTGACGCCTTCACGGCCCACACCGTAACGCTGCTAAAGGACGAGGACTACCGCCAAAAACTGGCGTTCAACTGCCGCAAAACTGCCGTCGACGAATACTCGATCGAATTGCAGGCCAGGAGGTACAAAACTCTCTACGAATCGCTGCTTTGTGCCCCCAGCGAGACTCGTGACAGAGCCAAGACCAGGACTCAATAAACCCGTTGATGGTCCCTACCCGCGTCTGAGCAAGCCCGATGGTATCGTCTAAATGCCTCAACATTTCTATTGTTACGCCTTCGTTTAACCAGGCCAACTTTTTGGCCGCAACGATTGATAGCGTTTTGACTCAAAACCACCCCAACCTTGACTATCGAGTCATCGACGGCGGTTCGACCGACGGCACCGCTGAAATTTTGCAACGCTATAGCTCAAAGCTAGCCTTCTGGTGTAGCGAGCCCGATCGCGGCCAGTACGATGCCATTAACAAAGGCTTTCAAGCCAGCACAGGCGACATTATGGCCTGGATTAACTCCGATGATATGTACACTCCCTGGGCTTTTCGGGTGGCAAACGAAATATTTAGCACGCTGCCTGAAGTTGAATGGCTGACTACCCTCTGCCCAATCGTTTGGAGCGCTACTGGGGCAGCGACCTACTGCGCTCAGCGCGGCGGCTACACCCGCCGAGGTTTTTTAAGCGGCGAAAACATTCACCACAGCGGCTGGTATGCCCTGGGTGCTATTCAGCAAGAGTCGGTCTTCTGGCGACGTTCTCTGTGGCAAAAGGCCGGAGGCTACCTCGATACCGCCTATCCCCTGGCAGCTGATTTTGAGCTGTGGGCCAGGTTTTTTCAACACGCCGATCTGTATACCGTATCAGTGCCGCTGGGTGGGTTTCGCTACCATGGCAATCAGCGATCGGTCACGCAGGCAGACCAGTACAGAGCTGAAGCCGAAAAGGTTTTAGCTGCCTACGGTGGGCACTCTATGGGCAGAATACGAGGCATGGGCACCAAACTCGTTAAAGACTACATTCGTCTGCCCTACACACTGCGGCGACGCGTCGTCGCGCGGGGGTTAAAGCCGCCCCACAAACACTGCGCCTTTGACCCCGCTGCCCAATGCTGGCAAATCAACGACCTATGACGCCGCCCCCCCTGGTCTATATCCTCATACCCGTTCATAACCGCAGAGCCATTACCTTGGCTTGTCTAGAGAGCCTTGCGCACAATGGAAACCTCACCCCCTACCAAATTGTTGTGATCGATGACGGTTCCACTGATGGCACCGCTGAGGCCATTCATAATACTTATCCAACCGTGCACCTACTTCAGGGCGATGGCAATCTGTGGTGGACGGGGGCGATTAAAGTTGGTATGCAGTACGCCTATCAACAGGGGGCAGACTACTTTATCTGGCTCAACGACGACACCCTTCCCTCAGCCAGAGCCATTCCCCGATTGGTCGAGGCCTGTCGTCAAAACCCGCGCGCCATTGTTACCGCCCAGTGCTACAGCCCAACTGATTTACAAACCCCTACTTACGGCGGCCAGATCAAAGGCCGCTTTGCCCTCCGGCCCATATTTGTGCCTGAAGGCAAACGGCAACCCTGCGACTGTACTAGTGGGAATCTGGTGTGTTTGCCTCGCTCTGTAGTAGACAGCATTGGGTATCCACCCAGCCACACACTTCCCCAATGCCTAGCTGATGTTGTCTATACCTGGGAAGCTAAGAAAGCTGGTTATCAACCAGAGGTAATTGGCGATGCCAAAGCATTTTGCGAGTTTAACCCCCTAGAGCAGAATTGGTCCTCTAGCCCCCTACCTATCTGGCATCAATGGCAGCGCCTAACAACACCAAAGTCAAACCTTTATCCACCCGCTTACTGGCACTACTGCGTCAGTTTCTACAGACTGTTGGCACCTATTCCATTTATGACCATTTATTTTAAGCTAGCTTTGCTGACGGTAGCTCGCTGGTTTTTGCCCATCAATACCCTTAAGCGGCTTAAGTCACTCAAAATCAAAGTACTGTCTAAACCCCATGCCGATCGATAACCCCAGCCCTGCATTCGACTGTTCTCTATTGGGGATGGGCTATGTCAATCCAAAGGCAAGAACTGGCATTTTCCGAGCGGTGCAACAGACATTACTAGCTTTACTTGAGCAACCTGGGCTCAAATTACAGCTGGTAGGATTTAACCAGGAACCCAGCCCGTGGTATCGACTAGCCACCAAACTTTACTTGCAAGAACAACAGTTTGATCTGAAAGCGGCAGCGCCAGCACTAAATTCTCCGTGGGATAGCTATCTTACATATCCGATTTCTATTCAAAAAGCGACCTTAGAAAACTTCTCCTCCTTTGATCTACTTCGCAAAGCCGTTGTAGTAATGCAGGTTCCCTTTGATGGGGCTATTAATGTATTGCCGCAGCCAAGGCCAAATCTAGAGAGCTGGGACGTCTACCATTCTCCTTACTTTCCGCTGCCAGAAGTGGTTAAGGCGGTCGGCATTCCTAGAATTATCACCATCTACGACTTAACGCCCGTGCGCTACCCAGAGCTATGTTCTGGCCGAACGTTGCAGCAGTTTAACCGCACTCTGGCAAGCATTGATTGCGATCGTGACTGGGTCATCTGTATTTCAAATGCAACCAAGCAAGACTTCTGCGACCACACTGGCATGGATGCCAACCGTGTGTTTGTGACCCCCCTTGCCGCATCAGATCGATTTCAACCAATCAGTTCCTCCGACGAGATTGCCCCAGTACTGCGTCGCTATCACCTGGGCGACACAGAGTACCTTTTGAGCCTAGCTACCCTAGAACCACGCAAAAACCTGGCACTTCTAGTGCGCTGTTTTCTCAAACTCCTGCACGAAAACCCCTCCTTAGACCTAAAGCTCGTCCTGGTAGGCATTAGCGGATGGAAAAACAGCAGCATTTTTGAAGCGGTTAACACCCATCCTGACCTGGCCGATCGCATTATATTCACCGGCTTTTTGCCCGACCAAGATCTCAACGCTATTTATAGCGGTGCCCTGGCCTTTGTGTATCCTTCACTTCACGAAGGGTTTGGGCTACCTCCACTAGAAGCTATGAAATGCGGCATCCCGGTCATTACATCGAATGTTAGTGCTCTGCCCGAAGTCGTCGGCGATGCCGGCATCATGGTAAACCCCAATGATGAGGACGCCTTGGGGCAAGCATTGTTGCGCGTGGTCAACAGTCCTCAGTTGAGAGCATCTCTTTCCCAGAAAGGGTTAGCACGTGCAGCTTGCTTTAGCTGGGCTCGCTGCGCAAAAGAAACTATGAAGGTTTACCGAACCGCCGTCAACCATCGGGATGGAACATGAATCTCCTTTACACGCTGACCGCTTACCCTCCCTACATTGGCGGTGCTCAGCTTCACCAGCACCTGCTGGCCCAGCAGCTTCAGGCGACTCACCCGGTTCAAGTCGCCACCTTTTGGAACCACAACCGTACTGACTGGCTGTTGGGTACTACCCTCAACGCCCACGGCCAACCCTGCGATTATGTTGTTGACGGTATTCCTGTTCATCGCCTGGGCTTTAGCTGGGCCGACAAGCTCCGCATGGCTCCCTGGCTGCCCCTCTATTACCCCTGGATGGCTGCTGCCCTGCCCCCCATTGCCCAAGTGATTGCCAAACCCATTGCCGCCCTGGCCTGCACCAGCGACCTTATTCACAACGTCCGCATTGGCCGCGAAGGGCTGACCTACGCGTCGCTGCAGGTAGCGCGGCAGCGAGACATTCCCTTTGTGCTCACCCCCGTGCACCACCCCCGCTGGGTGGGCTGGCGCTACCGCGAATACCTCAAGCTCTACCAGCAAGCCGACGCCGTAATTGCGTTGACCCAGGCCGAGGCCCAGATCTTGGCTGGTTTAGGCGTAGCCGAAAACTGCATTCACGTCACCGGCCATGGCCCCGTGCTGGCTCCCCAGGCCGACCCTGCTACCTTTCGCACTGCCCACGGGCTAACGGGGCCAGTGGTTTTGTTTTTGGGCCAACACTATCCCTACAAAGGCTATCGGCAGGTGCTCGAAGCTACCCCCGCCGTGTGGGCACAGCACCCCAATACCCACTTTGTGTTTATTGGCCCCGCCGTAAAAGCCTCCGAGACTGTTTTTGCTGAATTTGCTGACCCTCGCGTTCACCGTCTGGGGGCCGTCTCGCTGCAAGACAAAACCGACGCTCTAGCCGCCTGCGATCTGCTCTGCGTACCCTCTAGCCAAGAGAGCTTTGGCGGCGTCTATACCGAAGCCTGGAGCTTTAAAAAGCCGGTGATTGGCTGCCGTATTCCAGCGGTGGCTGAGGTCGTCAGCGATGGGCAAGATGGGTTTCTAGTCGAGCAGTCGGTCGAGGAAATTACGGATCGCATTATTCATTTGCTCAGCCATCCTGATCGGGCTGCTGACCTGGGCAAAGCCGGCTACAACAAAGTACAGCAGCGCTATAGCTGGCCCCAGCTGGCCCAAAAGACCTTAGCTGTCTATAAAACGTTGTCTCAGTAGCTTCATCCAGGCTTCATGGCGTATCTGGAACACTACGGTGCAAGTGCCCTGTCTATGCCCAGAGCGAAGGTCTATGAACTGCGGCGATCGCCCCGA